>NZ_JAEVHM010000140.1 GCF_016802865.1 Micromonospora parastrephiae
CCCGAGAACTCAACGGACGACCACGCCAAACCCTCGACTGGCACAATCCAGCCGAGGTACTCAACAAACACCTAGTTGCAACAACCGCTTGAAACCGCCGGCCACGAGGCCACTACATCCCGGATCGAGCACGATCAAGGCGTGCGCCGCCGCCCGCCCACACCCACACCCGCCCCGTCCGACGCCTCATGGCCCCAAGATCCGTGCACTTTCGGTGAAACTGCTGCCTCCCGACGCGCTGAGGCAGCAGTTTCAGCGACGTTGCACGGATCTTGGACCTGGGCTGGGAACAGACGGCTCAGGCGATCAGGATCGGTCGGCGTGGCGGAGCTCCTACTTGAGCTGGCCGGCGGTCAGGCCGGTCTGGACCTGGCGCTGGAAGGCCACGTAGATCGCGAGCACCGGCAGCACCGCGATGCTCAGTCCGGCGAAGAGCCGCGCGTAGTCACCGGCGTAACCCTGACTCACCGACAGCGCGAACAGCCCCTGGGCGAGCATCCACTTGGACTCGTCGCCCTGCATCAACACCTGCGGCAGCAGGAACTGGTTCCAGTGACTGAGGAAGTTGAAGATCGCCACGCTGATCAGTCCCGGACGCGCCATCGGCAGCATCACCCGGAAGAAGAGCCGGAAGTGACCGCAGCCGTCGACCATCGCGGCCTCCGCCACCGAGGTCGGGAGGGTCCGGAAGAACGCCGTCAGGAAGAACACCGTGAACGGCAGCGAGTAGGCCGCGTACACCAGGATCAGCCCGAGCCAGGTGTTGAACAGGCCGGCGTTGCGGACCACGAAGAAGAGCGGCACCAGGGCGAGAAACACCGGGAACATCAGGCCGCCCACGAACAGGTAGTAGACGAACTGCCGGCCGCGGAACTCGTACCGGGCGAAGACGTACGCGGCGGTGGCGCCCATCAGCATGGTGAGGCTGACCGAGCCGGCGACCACCACCAGGCTGTTGAGGAAGTACCGGCCGATGTGGGCGCCCGTCCAGGCCCGCGCCCAGTTGTCCAGGTGCAGCGCCTCGGGCAGCCCCCACGGGTCGGCCAGGATCTCACCGTTGGTCTTGAACGAGCTGAGGAACATCCACAGCAGCGGCAGGACGGTGAGCAGGCCCCAGAGCAGCAGGAAACCGTGCGAGAGGGCGTTGGCGACGCCGAGTTCCCGGCGGACGGGGCGGTCCCGACCGGCGGCCGGCGTCGGCTCGGTCGCGGCGGGGGCGGGCTTGTCCAGTGTGGTCACGAGAACTCGATCCGTTCGCGCCGGCCGATCCGCAGCGACAGCACGGCCACCGAGAGGGTCAGGAAGAACATCACCACGCCGATCGCCGAGGCGTAGCCGAACTTGGTCTCGCTGCCGAAGGCGGTGTCGTACATTCGCACGCCGATCACGTCGGTGGAGAAGTTCGGCCCACCGTTGGTCATGAGCTGCACGAGGATGAACCCGTCCAGGGCGAAGATGGCCAGGTAGACCCAGGCGACCTGCACGGTGTCCCAGAGCAGCGGCAGGGTGACCCGGCGCAGCGTGGTGAACCGGGACGCGCCGTCGAGCAGCACCGCCTCGTAGATCTCCTTCGGCACGGCCGACATCGCGGCGCCGAACAGCACCACGTAGAAGCCGACGTTGCTCCACACCATCACCGCCAGCACGCACCAGAAGGCGGTCGCCGGGTCGCCGAGCCAGGTCGGCGAGGGCAGGCCGACGGCGTGTACGGCGCTGGTGAGCAGCCCCTTGTTGGGGTGGTAGACCTCCTTCCACAGCAGCGCGATGATGACCACGGAGAGCACCTGCGGGAAGAAGTACACGGTGCGGTAGAGAGCTCCGCCGCGTACCCCGGTGACTCCGGCGCGGCCCTTGCGCCCGCCCATGGCGAGCATGGTGGCGAAGAACAGCCCGAGCACGATGGTCAGCACGGGCACCAGGGCCAGCAGGATCGCGTTGTTCTTCAGCGCGTTCCAGACGTAGTCGTCGTGCCACAGGGTCTTGAAGTTCGCCAGGCCGACCGGGTTGGCGTCGGCGGAGTAGCCGAGCCAGTCGGTGGTGGAGATCTGGAACGCCTGCAGGTACGGCGAGACGACGAAGAACACGTACAGCAGCACCGGCGGCACCAGGAACGTGACGATCAGCGGCCACTTGCCATGTCTCACGAGAAGGACCTCTCCGAAGGGATACGGCCGGTGGGGGCGGATCTCTCCCCCACCGGCCGGGCGGTCAGGCCGCTCGCTTGTACTTCTTGATCGTGCTGTCCTGGGCGATCGAGTCGGCGCCCTTCTGGCACTGGTCGAGGAACTCCGCCGGGCCGATCCGGCCGCTGAAGAACTCGCCGCACGCGGCGTCGACGAGGTTGCGCTCCAGCTTGCGGTAGTAGTTGTTGTAGACCCAGTTGAAGCCGTTGGCGCCGGATGCGTCAAGTGCCTTGACCACGGTGTTCAGCCCGTACGGCAGCTCGACGCCCTCGCTCGCGCCGGCGACGATCGTGAGGCTGGCGACCTTCTTCGTGAAGTCCTGCGCGCCCTTCTTGGAGAGCATGGTGCGGAAGTACTCCAGGCCGCCGGCGACGTTGCGGGCCTTGGCGGGCACCATGAACGGCTCGCCGGCGGTGCCCCGGATCGCCTCGAACGGCAGTTTGTCGCCGCTGCCCAGGCTCGGCGTCGGCGCGATGGTCATGTTGAAGCCGGCCGGGGTGACGTCCTTCTGCTCGCTCTCCAGCCAGGATCCGCAGGAGATGAAGGCGGCCTTGCCCTGGCACCAGGCGGTCTGCGCCTGCTTGTGGTCCAGGCCGGGCGAGCCCTCCAGGATGTACTTGTCCTTGACGATCTGGTGCCACGCGTCGGCGGCGGCCCGCATCGAGTCGGACTTCCAGGCGTTCGGCTCCAGGTTGTCGAGCGCGAGGGCCACCGACGGCCCGCCGAGCTTGATCGCGGTGCTGATCAGCGGCCAGCTCATGTAGCGCGGGTGCAGGCCGGCGTACGTCCAGGGGGCGATGCCGGCGGCCTTGATCTGCTTGCAGAGCGCGATGTGCTCGTCCCAGGTCTTGGCGTACTCCCACTTACGCTCGGTGAAGAGCTTGCTGGAGTACCAGATGCCGTAGGCGGTGTAGGTGTAGTTGAGCACCAGGAACTTGCCGTCGTACGAGCCGATCTCGACGGCGCCGGGCAGCAGGGTGTCGCGGACGGTCTTGCCGGGCACGTCGAGGCTCGGGGCGGCGAGCAGGTCGGCGAGGTCGGCGAGGGCGTTCTGGCTGACCAGGCCGTTGAAGTCGATCTGGCCGGTGCCGGAGTTGTTGACCACGTCCGGCGGGGAGCCGTCGACGAAGCGCGGCTGGAGGGTCTTGCTGATCTCCTGGGTGACGGAGTGCTTGATCTTCGCCTTCGGGTACTTCTGGGTGTACATGGCCTCGTGGGCCTTGGCGTACTCCTCACCGAACCCGCCGCCGAAGATCACCACCTCGAGCGGGGCGTCCTCCTTCACGCCGAGTGGGTTCTCGGCGCTCTTGGTGCCCTTGTAGGCGCCGGCGTCGCCCTTGTCATCGCCACCGCCGGTCGCGCAGCCGGTCAGCAGACCGGCGGCGGGGGTGGCCAGTAGGCCAGCAGCGGCACTGCGCCGCAGGATGTCGCGCCTGTTCATCAGCTCTCCTCGGGTCGGGTCGGGCGGACCGCCGGTGTTGGGGGAAGGCATCCGCCGCGCGAGGCACGTTGATTCTCTTCAGTTCACATGATGTTGCTGAAGAATTTCTACGACAGGCGGGCTCGGACTTCAAGTCCTGACGGTCGAACCGTTATCACCACCGGCCAACACCGGGTCGCATAGCCTGGGGCGATGCGCCGCCTGCGAGAGCTCGCCGAGCGCACCCCGGCCGGCCGGGAGCGGTACGTCGACCTGCTCCGCGCCGTCGCCATCACCATGGTCGTTCTCGGACACTGGACCATCACGGTAATCGAGCGGAACGACGCCGGCCTACCCACCGGGCACTCCGCGCTCGGCGACCTGCCGTGGGCGTACCCGCTGACCTGGATCGCCCAGGTCATGCCGGTCTTCTTCCTGGTCGGAGGCTACGCCAACGCGGCCTCGCTGAGTCGGCTGCGCGCCCGGAGCGGCGACTCCGTCGGCTGGTTGCTCGACCGCAGCGCCCGACTGGTCCGACCCACCAGCGTCCTGGTGCTGGTGCTCGGCGCCGCCGCCGCGCTGGCCCGGCTGCTCGGCACCGACCCGAGCCGGATCCGCGAGGTGGTCTGGTTCGCCACCATCCCGCTGTGGTTCCTGGTCGCCTACCTGGCGGTGGTCGCGCTCACCCCACCGATGTACGCGCTGGACCGCCGCTTCGGCCTGGCCGTACCGGTCGTCCTGGTCGCCCTCGTCGGCCTCGGCGACCTGGGACGGCTCACCGGGCCGGTGGAGCTGAGCCACGGCAACTACCTGTTCGGCTGGCTGGCCGTCCACCAGCTCGGCTTCGCGTGGCACGACGCCCGCGCCGCCGGACCGTCGGCCGCCGATCATCCGGGGGTACGCCGACGCCCGCTGCCCACCTCCCGCCGGGCCGGCCTGGTGTTCCTGGCCTGCGGGCTGGCGGCGCTGCTGCTGCTCACCGCGCCCGGCCCCTGGCCGGTGTCGATGCTCAACGTGCCCGGCGCCAGGCTGGACAACGCCGCGCCGCCCAGCCTCGCGCTGCTGGCCCTCGCCGCCGCGCAGCTCGGCCTGATCCTGCTTCTGCGCGGCCCCGCCGAACGCCTGCTGCGCCGCCCCGGCCCGTGGCAGGTGGTGATCGCGGTCAACCTGGTCGTGCTGACCGTCTTCCTCTGGCACCTCACCGCCGCGATCCTGCTGATCGGGCTGCTCGACGTGACCGGCACCCTGCCCACACCGGCGGCCGGCTCGGCCGACTGGTGGGCGTGGCGGGTGCCCTGGCTGCTGCTGCTCGCTGCCGTCCTGGCGGTGCTGGTGGCCATCTTCGGGCCGGTGGAGGCCCGCAGCGGCCGGCACCGCACCGGCCGTCGTGGCGGCCGGGGCACCACGGTTCGCAGGCTGCTGACCGTGGCCGGCTACGTCGCCGTGGTGGCCGCACTGCTGATCAACAGTGCGACCCCGAAAGGTGCCCCGGAGCCGCTCGGCATGCCCGTCCCGGCGCTGCTGGCGTACCTGGCCGGGGCGGGCATGCTGCGGCTGCTCAGGTCTGGGTGGGGAACCCGAGGTTGACGCCGCCGTGGCGGGGGTCCAGCCACCGGCTGGTGACCACCTTGCCCCGGGTGAAGAACCGCACCCCGTCCTCCCCGTGCGCGTGCAGGTCACCGAAGAGCGACGACTTCCAGCCACCGAACGAGTGGTACGCCATCGGCACCGGGATCGGCACGTTGATCCCGATCATGCCCACCTCCACCTCGTGCTGGTAGCGCCGGGCCGCGCCGCCGTCGTTGGTGAAGATCGCCGTGCCGTTGCCGTACGGGCTGGCGTTGACCAGTTCCACCGCCTCGTCGTACGAGCCGACCCGGACCACGGCAAGCACCGGCCCGAAGATCTCGTCGGTGTAGATCGACATGTCCGGGGTCACCCGGTCGAACAGCGTCGGGCCGAGCCAGAACCCGTCCGGGTCGCCGTCCGGCGTCACGTCCCGCCCGTCCACCACCGGCACCGCGCCAGCGGCGACGCCGGCGTCCACGTAGGAGCGCACCTTCGTCGCGTGCGCGGCGGTGACCAACGGGCCCATGTCGCAGCCCCGCCGGCCGTCGCCGGTACGCAACCCGGCCATCCGGGCCGCGATCCGCTCCACCAGCGCGTCCGCCACCGGCTCCACGGCCACCAGCACCGAGATGGCCATGCACCGCTCCCCCGCCGAGCCGAACCCCGCGTTCACCGCCGCGTCGGCGGCCAGGTCCAGGTCCGCGTCCGGGAGCACCACCATGTGGTTCTTCGCCCCGCCGAGCGCCTGCACCCGCTTGCCGGCGGCGGTGCCGCGTTGGTAGACGTACCGGGCGATCGGGGTGGAGCCGACGAACGACACCGCGCGCACCTCGGGGTGGTCCAGCAACGCGTCGACGGCCTCGGAGTCGCCGTTGACCACGTTCAGCACCCCGTCGGGCAGACCCGCCTCGGCGAACCACTCGGCCAGCAGCAGCGCCGCGCTCGGGTCCTTCTCGCTCGGCTTGAGCACCACCGCGTTGCCGCAGGCCACCGCCACCGGCACGAACCACAGCGGCACCATCACCGGGAAGTTGAACGGCGAGATCACCGCGACCACACCGAGCGGCTGGCGCAGGGTGTACGAGTCGACCTCGGTGGAGACGTTCTCGCTGAACGCGCCGCGCAGCGCCGACGGCAGGCCGCAGGCGTACTCGATGACCTCCAGGCCGCGCTGCACCTCGCCGGCGGCGTCGGCGAGCACCTTGCCGTGCTCGGCGGTGATCACCTCGGCGAGCCGGTCCCGGCGAGCGTGCACCAACTCGCGGAAGGCGAACAGCACCGCCGACCGCCGCGCCAACGACGCGTCCCGCCAGGCCCGCGCCGCGCGGGCCGCGGCCTGCACCGCGACGTCCACGTCCGCGGCCGAGGCCAGCTCGACCTCGGCGGTACGCCGACCGGTCGCCGGGTCGAACACGTCACCGCGCCGCTCCGACGTGCCGCCGATCCGCTTGCCGTCGACGAAGTGGCCGATGCTCATGCCGCCACCTCCGCCGCCGAGCGGATCGCGTCGACGAGGATGGCCAGGCCCTCACGGGCCTCGTCCTCGGTCAGCGTCAACGGTGGCCCCATCCGCAGAACGTTGCCGTACAGGCCGCCCTTGCCGGCGAGCAGCCCACCGGAACGGCACGCCTCGAAGACCCGGTTGGTCAACGCCGGGTCCGGCTCGCTGGTGCCCGGCCGGACGAACTCGACGCCGAGCATCAGCCCCTTGCCGCGTACCTCGGCCACGCAGTCGAGACCGCCCACGGCGGACCGCAGGCCGTCGGCGAGGATCGCGCCGACGCGGGCCGCGTTCGCCTGGAGGTCGTGCTCGATCAGGTAGTCGAGCACCGCGTTGCCGGCGGCCGTGGAGATCGGGTTGCCGCCGAAGGTGGAGAAGCTGATCGCCGGCACCGCCTGGAGCACCTCGGCCCGGCCGACCACCCCGGCGAGGGCGAACCCGTTGCCGATGCCCTTGGCGAAGGTGAGCAGGTCCGGGGTGACGCCGTGCGCCTGGTAACCCCAGAAGTGCTCCCCGGTACGCCCCCAGCCGGTCTGCACCTCGTCGGCGATGAACAGGATGCCGTGCTCGTCGAGGACCTTCTTCCAGCCGGCGAAGAGCCCGTCCGGCGGGTGCACGAAGCCACCCACGCCCTGGATCGGCTCGGCGATCAGCGCGGCCACGTCACCGGCGGTCTGGGTGGCCAGCACCTCGCGCAGGTCCTCCACCGCCGCGTCGACCTGCTCCTCGGGGGTGAGCCGGGCCAGCAGGCCGCGCACCCGGTCACCCGAGTGCAGCCAGGCCACCTGGAGCGGGTTGAGCCCGCTGGCCGACCAGTTGCGGTTGCCGGTGACACCCATCGCCGCGTACGACCGGCCGTGGTAGCTGTTGCGCACGGCCAGGATCTGGTGCGAGCGGCGGTGGTTGGTGGCCACCAGCAGCGCCGCCTCGTTGGCCTCGGTGCCGGAGTTGGTGAAGAACACCCGGGCGTCCGGGATGCCGGAGCGCTGCGCGACCTTCTCGGCCAGCTCCACCTGCTGCCGGATCAGGTACAGCGTCGAGCTGTGCACGATCCCCGTGGCCAGCTGACGCTCGACCGCCTCGCGGATCTCCGGGATGTCGTACCCGATCATGTTGGTCAGCACTCCGCCGAAGAAGTCCAGGTAGCTGCGACCCCGCGCGTCGGTGACCCGGCGGCCC
This sequence comes from Micromonospora parastrephiae, assembly GCF_016802865.1. Taxonomy (GTDB): domain Bacteria; phylum Actinomycetota; class Actinomycetes; order Mycobacteriales; family Micromonosporaceae; genus Micromonospora; species Micromonospora parastrephiae. Next base: position 7,853 of record NZ_JAEVHM010000140.1, read on the forward strand.
GAGCCCGACACCAGCTCGATGGGCTCGTCGTAGTACAACGGCATCCAGGACGGAAGCACGGCCCGGTGTCGGGCCAGCAGGTCGTCGGTCATCGTGGCAACCCTTCAGCGGCGTTCGTGGATACCGCACGCTCCCACCGCCGGCCGTCGTGGACAACTGCCAGCGTGTAGCGCAAGGACCGCTGGACCTGACAGCACGTCAACGGTTTCCAGGGCCCTGCCCGCATGTGACTGCTCTTTCCCACACCGCCCGGGCCCGTCTACCACTCGATCCGCAGCATGGCCCGGCACCGCTACCCTGGGTCGGTCCACTGTCACCGGGGAGGCACACGGTGCGAATCGAGCAGACGATCACCGAGTTGGAACGGATCGCGGCGCGAGAGGTGGGCCGAGGGAGCGAGGCGCTGGCCGTTCCGGCAGCCGGTGGACTGCTCGCCGCCGCCCGGTCGCTCGCGTCTGTGCACGCGCCGGACGCCGCGGTGTTCACCGGGTTCTTCATCCCGGGCGCCGAACCACCCGCCGCGGAGACCGACGGTCCGCTCGGCGCGGTCCAGATCGCCGCCGCGCTGCTCCTCCTCGGTGGACGCTGCCGGCTGGTCACCGACGAGCCCTGCGCGCCGGTGGTCGAGGCGGCCGTCGCCGCCGCCGCGCCGGGCCTACCGGTGGACGTCGCACCCCTGCGCGGGTACGACGAGTGGACCGCCGCCGCCCTGCCCCGGTACGGGCGCCTGACCCATTTCATCTCCTGTGAGCGGGTCGGGCCCGGGACCGACGGCCGGCCCCGCAACATGCGCGGCGAGGACATCGGCGCGCACACGGCACCCCTGGACCAGCTCTACAGCGCCGGGTCGGCCTTCCGGATCGGCATCGGCGACGGCGGCAACGAACTGGGCATGGGCCGTCTGCCGGCAGAACTGGTCGGGCGGGTGGTCGCCTCGGGCGAGCGGATCCGGTGCGTGGTGGGCGCGGACGCGCTGCTCGTCGGCGGCACCTCCAGCTGGGCCGCCGCCGCCCTCGTCGGCGCGCTGTCGCTGCTCCGGCCCGAGGTGAGCGAACTTCGTACGCTCCTCGCACCCGCGTGGTCGTACGACCTGTTGGCCGCGATCGTACGCGCGGGCGCGGTGGACGGCGTCCGCCGACGTCCGACACTCAGCGTCGACGGCCTCGACTGGCCCACCTATGCCGAGCCCCTCACCCACATCGCGGGCCTGGTCGCGGCCGCTCGATAGGGCCGGCCCTGCCGAACAGGTCCGGGAGTGGAGTGTCCTCAGCGGAGAGAGGGCGGCTCGGCCGGACGTGGCGGCCCGGTCTGCGCGGCGCTGGAGGTTCTCCTGCGGCCGAACGTCGACGGCGGTGGGGCCCGGGCCGCGATCCGGGGTCGGCGGGGGGCGGGCGCGGCGGGGTCCGGCGCGGCTGGCGAGGACGCAACGGCAGGTGCAGCACGGCGGCGACCAATGCGAAGGCGGCCCAGCCCGCCCCCAGCGCCACGGCCGGCGAGACATCCTGGAGGTAGTGGTAGGCCGTGAGGAAACCGACCAGCGCGAGGCTGTTGCGGGCGAAGTGCCAGCTGAACTCGTGCAACTGTCGGCGGGCCTCGACAGCGACCAGCACCCCGGAGTACGGGAACGTCACCACCATCCCGCGCAGGACGGCACCGAGCAACGTGGTGAGAACCGCCCCGACGAAGATGACCACCAGCTTGAGCAGTGGCGGCAGCCCGCCCGGACGACCCGCTGTCGGCGGCTCGGTGACAGTGACGTGCGGCCGGGCGCGACGACGCAGCAGCATGGCCGCCAGCCAGAGCACGAGCACACCGGCCAGGGCCACCTCGAACGGGACACGCACGGCCAGGAGGCCGGCGCTCAACGCCACGTACACGGCGATGCCCGCGCCGTCGGCGAGCAGGATCGGCCAGCGCAGCCGCCGGTAGGTGATCGCGACGGTGACGAAGAAGAGGTTGAGGCCGAGCACGCCGAGCACCTGCGGGCCGTCCACCCGGTAGCCGGTGCTGATCAGGGCGAGGGTCATCGGCAGCGGCAGGCTGTAGACCAGCGCTCGGAGCCGGACCGAGCGGATCACGCTGACCGCCCAGACCACGGCCGTCACCAGCAGGACCGCGCTCAACGTCATGGCTCACCCGTCTCCGCCCCGGCGGGGCCGTCAATCCTGGAAGGTCGCGGCGTTCGCGCAGAGGTCGAACACACGGGTGAGCCGGTCGACGTCCCTCCGGTTGACCGAGAACTGGTTCTCGCCGATCTCGCCGTGCGCGGTCATTCGGGCCTCCCAGCAGCTCGACCCGTCCCAGACTGTCAGATTGACGTGCAACTGTGGACTGACCACACCAAACGGCAGCAGGCCCACCCGCGCCCCCGCCTCGCGCTGCTGCCGTACCAGGGCGGACAGCTCGTCGGTCAGCGTGACGTAGACGAAGACCCGGGTGATCTGGACCCCCCGATCCAGGGCGGCCCGGTTCGCCTCCCAGTAGCGCCGGCCGATCTCACTGCGCCACCAGCTCAACTCCCCGCTCACCCGGGGCATCACGTTGGTCAACGCGTCCAGCCGTTGCACACAGCTCCGGGTCGCGCCCACCAGGTCCTCGTCCTCGTCGCCACGCCGGATGATCCGGCCCTCCGCGAGCTGCTCGGCCTCCAGCCGGAACTGCTCGTAGCGCCGCTGCGCCTCCGTCGCGACCCGGGTGCCCGCGTGCTGCTCGGCCGCCTCCCGCATGGCCCCGGCCAACTCCGTGGTGGTACGGACCAGCCAGGGCGGGCCGTCCAGCAACGTACGCAGATGAAAACGGCGCTCCGCGCGGGCCAACGAGTCCACCAGCAGCGAGATGGTGATTCCCATCAGGCCGGCCAGGAGGGACTCCACCCCGGAGGCGGCGTTGCTGAGATCGAGGATGACGCTGAGTGTGATCGACAGGGTGATGCCGACCAACGCCACCGGGTCGGTGTGCGCCACCAGACGGGCGAAGCCGTCGGAGGTCCCGCCGCTTGCCCTGAACTGTCGACGGACCACGTCACGGGCCATCAGCCCCCCAATCCGCTGGTGTCGCCAGGGTAGTCACCGCCCACAACCACGGGCACCCGCGCGGCCGGGCGGTAGCATCCGGCAGGTGCGGAGAGCGGACATGGCCCTGCCGACCGGAACGGTCGCCGAGCAGATCACGGCGGAGGTCTGGGCCTGGGTCGGCTCGGCCTCGCTACGCGGGCTGGTCCGGCACTTCGGCGGTGACTGGCCCGCCGGTGACGTGACCCAGGTGCTCCGTTTTCTCGACGACTTCTCCGCCCGCCACTGGGACTTCCGGCAGGGGCGGGAACGCCCGGAGGCACGGGAACCGACCTTCGACGCGCCGACGACGGACCTGGTCCTCGACGCGGCCGCCGCGCTCGGCATGGTGCGTTCGGCGCCGCCGGCCCGACCCGCGTACGCCCACCTGGTGGTGCTCGGCGGCCTGGCACACGCCTGCGTACGCCGCGTCGCCTACGCCGCGCACCTGCTGCGCGCCGGGCTCGCGGTGGACGGCGAGGTGGCCGTGCTGGGCAGCTTCCGGCCGCTGTCCGAGTGGGAACGCGAGACGCTGGCCGACGCTGGCCTGCCGGCCGACGACACCGAGGTGGACGTGCTGGACACGGCGGTCCGGCGGGCGTTCGGGGTGGCCGCCCCGGCGGAGCGCGACGGCGTCGACGCCGGCCACCCGCACCACTCCTGGTCGTCGCGGACCTACCGGCCGGCGGGTCTGCCGCCGGTACGGGTGCTCGCCGCGCCGTCCAGCGAACCGGACCGGCGGCGTGCGCACACCGCCGACACGCAGCGGTTCTGGGCCGGCCACGTCCGGCTCGCCCCGGGCGACGAGGTGCTGATGGTCACCGCGCCGATCTACGTGCCGTTCCAGCACTGCGACGCGCTGCGCACCCTGGCGAGGCCGTACGGGTGCGGCATCGACACCGTCGGGGTGGATCCGGCGCTGACCGACCCGGCGGTGCTGCCCGAGCAGACCCTCACCCCGGGGCGTTACCTTCAGGAGATCCGCTCGGCGATCCGCTCGATGCGTGCCCTGCACGACCTGCGCTGAGCAGGGGGTCAGCCCGCGGTGTCCCGGACGGCCTCGGCGAACACCTCGGAGCGGTGCTCGAAGTTGCGGAACCGGCCGTAGCTCGGCGCGGCCGGGGAGAGCAGCACCACCCCGCCGGCCGGGGTCAGCTCCCGGGACAGCCGTACCGCGTCCACCAGGTCGTCGACCAGCTCGGTACGCACCTTGGGCAGATTGGCGAGCGCCTCGACGATGCGGGCGCGCTGTCCGGAATGCCGATCACGGTGAGCTCCCGCTCGGCGAGGTGCTCGGCCAGCGGCGTGTAGTCCAGTCCCCGGTCGGTGCCGCCGACGATCACGGTCAACGGCCGCCCGTCGTACGCGTCGATGGCGTGCATGGCCGCGTACGGGCTGGTGGCCAGGGTGTCGTCGACGAACGTCAACCCGGACGGGTCGGTGATCTCGGTGAGCCGGTGGGCCAGCCCCTGGAACTCGGCGACCGCGATGGCGAGGCTGTCCTTCTCGGCCACCAGGTCGACGCCGAGCGCGTCGAGCACAGCGAGGGCGACACACAGGTTGCCCTCGTTGTGCCGGCCGACCAGGGGCAGCACGGCGCGCGGGAACAGCGGCTGGTCGCCGAGGTGGAGCCAGGGCGTGCCGTCCGCGCCCGTGGCGACGCGGGTCGTGTCCGGGCGGCCGGTCCGTACCGCCGGCAGCTCCCCCAGCTCGGCGGCGAGCCGCGGGTCCGCGCCGTTCACCACGATCGTCTGCGGGTCGTGGGCGAGCAGGTTGAGCTTGTCCCGGTAGTACTCCCGTTCCCCGCCGTGCGCGTCCAGGTGCTCGGGGAAGAGCGCGGTGACCACCGCGACCCGGGGCGAGTCGGTGAGGTCGCTGCACTGGTAGCTGGACAGCTCCAGCACGTACAGCTCGGCCTCGGGCAGGTCGAGGGTGGGCACGCCGATGTTGCCGCCGAAGACGTTCGGCCGGCCCGTCGCGGTGAGCAGGTGGCTGATCAGGCTGGAGGTGGTGCTCTTGCCCTTGCTGCCGGTGACGCCGACGGTGCGCGCGGCGTGGTCGGCCATCCACAACGCGGTGCCCTGGGTGACCGGCACGCCGCGTCGGCGCAGCTCGACCAGCCAGGGGTGGGTCTGCGGCACGCCCGGCGAGCGGACCACCACGTCGGCCGCGGCCAGCCGTTCGAAGCCCGCCTCGCCGGTCACCAGCGGCGCCGCCTCGGCCAGCGGGCCGTCCCAGGGCAGCGACAGGAAGTTGGCGCTGTCGTCGACGGCGACCAGCTCGGCGGGGCCGTGCGCGGCGATCGCGGTCACAGCGGCCCGGCCCTCCCGACCGGTCCCCCAGACGGCGACGGTACGTCCGCGCAGGTCAGACAGGCGCACGAAACTCTCCTCGGGCATCACGGCGGCGGAAGGGCGGGCCCGGTCCGGACACGGCCGGACGAACCAGGGCCTAGTATGGCGTGTGCCCAACGAGCAGCTCCGGCGGATGGACGCCTTCACCTTCCCGTCCTACTCGATCGACTTCGCCACCGGCGAGGTGTTGTTCGACTATGCCCTGACCGGCCCGACCGGTGAGCAGCGGTTCACCGAGGTGATCACCCTTCCGCTGCCGGCGGAGCCGCCGTCGGACGAGACGGTGGCCACCCTCAACCGGGTGCTGGAGGTGCTGCACCTGGTCGCCGGGGTCAGTTACTACAAGGCCGCCGCGCCGCCCCGGCTGGTGCTGCCGGCGCGCTGGGCGCGGCCACCGTCGACTACGTCACGGCCGTCTACACCAAGGGCCTCGCCGAGTACGCGTACCGCAACCAACTGCCGCACGTGTTGGAGCTGCGCCCGGAGGTGCCGGCGGGTTCGCCGGAGTCACCACGCGTGTACGACGACTCCGACCGTCGCCCGCTCTCGGCGGTCGGTGGTGGCAAGGACTCGATCGTCAGCCTGGAGGCGCTGCGCCGGGCCGAGTTGGACCCGGTGCCGTTCTCGGTCAACCCGAACCACGTCATCGTCGCGGTGAACGAGGCATCCGGGCTGACCCCCCTCGCTGCCCGACGGCGCCTCGACCCGGTGCTGTTCGACCTGAACGCGTCCGGCGCGCTGAACGGCCACATCCCGGTGACCGCCATCAACTCGCTGATCGCGGTGGCCACCGCGGTGCTGCACGGGCTGGGCCCGGTGGTGATGTCCAACGAGCGCTCGGCGTCCGACCCGAACCTGGTCTGGAACGGCCACGAGATCAACCACCAGTGGTCCAAGGGTGTCGAGGCCGAGGGGCTGCTGCGGGCGGCGCTGGCCGAGCACGCCGGCCTGACCGAACCGTACTTCTCGCTGCTGCGCTCGCTGTCCGAGCTGCACATCGCCCGGCTGTTCGCCGGGTTCACCCGCTACGACGACGTGGTGACCAGCTGCAACGCGGCGTTCAAGCTGCGTGACGCGAGCGAGCGCTGGTGCCGCGACTGCCCGAAGTGCCGGTTCGTCTTCCTCGCCATGGCGCCGTTCATGGCGCGGGAACGGGTGACCCACATCTTCGGCGGCGACCTGCTCGCCGACCCGGAGCAGATCCCCGGCTACCGCGAGCTGCTGGGCGTGGACGGGCACAAGCCGTTCGAGTGCGTCGGTGAGGTCGAGGAGTCGGTGGTGGCCCTCGGCCTGCTCGCCGAACAGGACCAGTGGCGCGACGCCCCGGTGATCCGTGCCCTGGTCGACGCCGTCCCGGCAACAGCCTGGTCCGCGGTAACCAACTCCGACGTCTTCACCCCCGGCGGCCCCAACCACATCCCCCCCACCTACGCCAAAGCCCTAACCCCCCTCACCTAACCCCAC
>NZ_JAEVHM010000141.1 GCF_016802865.1 Micromonospora parastrephiae
CCACACCGGACCGCCACCAGTAGGTGCTGTCCACCTGACCGCCGACCTGGGCGCAGGCGGCGAGCCGCCCGGCGACGCCGGGCAGCACCGAGCGGCCGAACCGGCGCAGGGTGGTCCGCGCCGACGGCCAACCGCCGGTCCGCGTCCAGTCGTGCACGGCCGCGCTGGCCGTACCCGCCGCCGCGGCGGCGGTGAGCAGCGGCGCCGCGGCGAGGGTCAGGAGGATGCCGAGCAGCGCGAGGTCGGCGGCGTCGCGGGCGACGTCACGCCAGTCCCGGCACCCGCCGGTGTCCGCCGGTTCAGCCCTTGATGCCACTGGTGTTGATCCCTTCGACGAGCATCCGTTGGAATGCGACGAAGAACAGGAAGACCGGCAGCAGCGACAGCACCGACATGGCGAACATCGGGCCGACCGCGCTCTGGCTCGTGGAGTCGATGAACAAAGTCAGCGCGACCGGGACGGTGTAGTCCTCCAGTTGGGACAGGAAGACCAACTGGCGGAAGAAGTCGTTCCAGGTCCAGATGAACGAGAAGATCGCGGTGGTGACCAGCGCGGGGCGGCTCAGCGGCAGGATGATGTGCCGGAAGATGCCGAACGGGCCGGCGCCGTCGGTCCGGGCCGCCTCGTCCAGCTCGCGCGGGACACCCCGCATGAACTGCACCATGAGGAAGACGAAGAACGCCTCGGTGGCCAGGAACTGCGGGATGAGCAGCGGCAGGTACGGCCACTCGCCGCCGACCAGTCCGAGCGTCCGGAACAGGATGTACTGCGGCACGATCAGCACGTGTTGGGGCAGCAGCAGCGTGCCGATCATGACGGCGAACCACACGCCGCGCAGTCGGAACCGCAGCCGGGCGAAGGCGTACGCGGCCAGCAGGCAGGACAGTCCGTTGCCGACGACGGTGAGCAGGCTGACCATCGCGCTGTTGAGGAAGAACCGGCCGAAGCTGACGTCGAAGTTGGACCACCCGGCGGTGTAGTTGCCCGGAGTGAACCGCCGCGGCAGCAGCCCGACGTTGTTGACGATCTCCTCCTGGGACTTCAGCGAGGTGCCCACCATCCAGATCAGCGGATAGAGCACCACGGCGACGATCGCCGCCAGGATCAGCAGTCGCAGCAGCGGCCGCCCGCCGGGGCGCCGGCGCGCGGTCGGCGTCGGTCCGGTCGGTACGCCGGCCGTCGGGGTCACCGCCACCATCACCGGTCCTCACCGTCGGAGTAGTGCACCCAGAACCGCCCGGTGCTGAAGAAGATCGCGGTGAGCACCGCGATGGCGAGCAGGAACACCCAGGCCATGGCCGACGCGTAGCCCATTTCGAGGTCGGTGAAGCCGGTGATGTAGAGGTTCAGCGTGTACATGAGCGTGGAGTCGACCGGGCCGCCGGTGCCGTTGCTGAGGACGAACGCGGCGGTGAAGCCCTGGAATCCGTTGATCGTCTCCAGCACCAGGTTGAAGAAGATCACCGGGGAGAGCATCGGCAGGGTGACGTTGCGGAACTGGCGGAACCGGCCGGCTCCGTCGACCGAGGCGGCCTCGTACAGCTCGGTGGGCACCTGTTTGAGACCGGCCAGGAAGATCACCATCGGTGCGCCGAACTGCCAGACGGCGAGCACCATCAGCGTCTCCAGGGCCCAGTCCGGGTCGTTGACCCAGGGCTCGCCCTGGATGCCCACCAGGCTCAGCAGCGAGTTGAACGCGCCGTCGCGGTTGAACATGTTGACCCAGACGATGGCCAACGCGACGCTGCCGCCGAGCAGCGACGGCAGGTAGAACAGACCGCGGAACAGCCCGATCCCGCGCCAGGCACGGTTGAGCAGTAGCGCCACGCCGAGCGCCGCGACAAGCTTCAGCGGTACGGCGATCAGCGCGAAGGTCAGGGTGACCCGCACCGCGTGCCAGTACGACGGGTCGGCGGTGAACATCCGCTCGTAGTTGGCCAGCCCCACCCACCGCGCCTCGGAGAAGGGGGTGAGGATGTCGTAGTTGGTGAAGCTCAGGTAGAGCGACAGCAGCATGGGGATCGCCGTGACACCCATCAGGCCGATGAGCCACGGCGACAGGAAGACGTACCCCGCCAGACCTTCGCTGTGCCGCAGGTGTCCGGGCCCACGCCGGGAGGCGTGGGCCCGGTTCGACCCGGGGCCGCGTCGGGTCGGGTCGGGCGCCGTGGTCAACGCCACGAGCAGCTCCTCTCCTCGCCTGGTGCGGCGGTCAGGCGATGGCGGACTTGCACGCCTCGACGAACTGGGCGGCGGCAGCGGCGGTGGTGGCCCGGCCGTACTGGGCGTTCTCCGCGGCCTTGATCAGCTCGGACTTGACCTTGCTGTGCCCCTTGATCGGCACCTGCGGGGACTCGCCGAACTTCTGGGTCAGCTCCGCCTCGACGGCGATGGACTGCTTCATGGCCGGGTCGGTGGTGTCGTCGCTGACCACCCGACGCAGGTCCAGGTTGGACGGCAGGCCACGGTCGGTGCCGAGCAGCTTGACCGCCTCCTGGTCGTTGTTCAGGAAGTTGATCACGTCGACCGCGATGTCCCTGTTCCTGCTGCCCTTGAACACCGACCAGTACATCGAGGCCCGGGCCCACTGCGCGCTCGGGTCACCGGGGTAGGCGACCACGCCCAGCTCGTCCTTGGTGTTCTTCTTCAGGTCCGGCATCTGGTTGGCCCAGACCCAGGAGGTCGCCGACTTGCCGGTGACCACCAACTGCTTGGTGACGTCGCTGGAGTTGCCCTCGTGGATGACGTCGGCGGTCGGGGTGGCCCTGCGGTCGCGGGCGCCCTTCCACAGGTCGAACCACCTGGTCACGTCCTCGGCGGTGAAGCCCAGTTCCCTGCCCTCGTAGAGGTCCTTGCCCTGCTGGCGCAGCCACACCCAGAACGCCTTGTAGTCGGCGCTCGGGTCCTGCGTGCCGGGCACCCCGGTCTTCCTGGACACCTCCTCGGCCCAGGCGATGTGCGCCTCCCAGCTCATCCCGGTGGTCGGCTCGGGCAGGTTGTGTTTGGTCAGCAGCGTCTTGTTGTAGACCAAACCCTGGGTGTTCTCCCCGGCGGCCAGGCCGGCGAGCTTGCCGTCGACCACGCCGTACTGCCAGAGGCTCTCGGGGAACTTGGAGGTGTCCAGCTTGCCGGACTCCTGGTAGGAGGTCAGGTCGAGCGTGGTGCTGCGGGCCGCGTACTCGGCCAGGTAGTTGTCGTCGATCTGGAACAGGTCCGGCGGGTTGCCGCCGGCGGTGAGCGTCGCCAGCTTGTCGAAGTAGCCCTGGTTGGCCTGCCAGGTCGTCTCGAAGGTCACGTTCGGGTGCTTCTTGGTGTAGAGGGCCAGCGCGTCCTCGGTCAGCTTGGCCCGTGCGTCGCCGCCCCACCAGAAGATGGAGAGCTTGACCGGGGCGTTCGGGTCGGCGGCGGAGCCGTCGTCTCCGCACGCGGCGGCACCGAACATCAGCGGCGCGGCGACCGTCGCGGCGAGCAGGCCGCGCAGCAGCCGCCGCCTGGGCCGCGGGGTACGGTGATGGCGCCCGACGGGCGTGTCAGTGGTGGGGGGCGTTGCGGGGTGCATGTGCGCTCACTCCTCGGCATTAGGAGGCGACGGCGTCACCGGTGGCCGCGGTCGGGATGCCCGGGCCCGCAGGGCAATGCGGGTCCGGGCCAAGCGAGGCGGCCGGGGGACGTGCCGGTCGGGCCCGCGGGCCCGGGCCGGTCGAGTCGCGGATGACCAGGTCGGTCTGGAGCATGACCTGTGCGGTGGTACGACGGACGCCGAGCGCCGTCCCGGCACCGAGCCCTCGCGCGCCGCGCGGTGACTCGGTGTCCTGTTGCAGCAGCATGTCGACGGCCGTGCGGCCGGCGGCCGCGGTGGGCGTGGCCACCGTCGTCAGTCTGGGGCGGGTGAGCCGGCTCAGGGCGATGTCGTCGACCCCGACGACGCTCACCTCCTGCGGCACCTGGATCCCGAGCGCGTCGAGCCCCGCGATGAGGCCGATCGCCATCAGGTCGTTGTAGGCGAGCACCGCGGACACGCCGCTGCGCCGCACCTGCTCGGCGACGGCGGAGCCGCCGGTCTCGGTGGGCGCGTTCGGGCCGAGCACGGTCAGCTCCCCGCCGCCGGCGCGGGCGGCCGTGGCGGCGCGCGGCGCATCTCCCGGTTGGTCCAGGAGCTGCGCGGTCCGCCGAGCAACGCGATGCGATCGTGGCCGAGGCCGATCAGGTGCTCGATCGCCTCCCGGGCACCCTGGCCGACGTCCATCAGCACGCAGGGCAGGCCGGTCACCTGGCGGTTCACCACCACCAGCGGCACCTCGCGGCTGAGCTGTTCGATGAGGCTGTTGCTCATCCGCGGGCTGCACAGCAGCACCCCGTCGACCTGTTTGGCGAGGGCGTGGACCAGCTCCTCCTCGGCGGTCGGGTCCTCGTTGGTGTCGGCCACGAAGACGTGGTAGTCGCGGTGCCGGGCCTGGCTCTCCGCCGCCTTGATCAGCGGTGGGAAGAACGGGTTCGCGATGTCGGCGATGATCAGCCCGATGTTGTGCGTACGGCCGGTGATCAGGGCCCGGGCGGCCCGGTTCGGGCGGTAGCCCAGATCCTCCGCGCAGGCCAGCACCCGGACCCGGGTCTCCGGGTTGACCAGGTGCGGGGCGGAGAAGGTGCGGGAGACGGTGGAGATGTGCACGCCGGACGCCCGGGCGACGTCCCGGATGGTGACTGGCACGGCGGCCCCTTCGTCCGGTGTGGCGGCGGTCACGTGGGTGTCGCCCATTAATGCAAACGGTTGCTCCAGTGTCAACGGTGGATGGTGACGGCTCTGGTGCGCCAGGGCTCCCAACGGTGATCTACGAGTCCGCAAAGAGGGACATTTGCCGCCGATTGCGCCGTCCACGTTGACGCGATCGGATCGACCGTGATTACTTCACTGCAAACCTTTGCAGGATCACCGGGGAGGCCACCGAATGTCATCGAGAGCCGGCGGGCGGACCCGGTACGCCGTCGTGGGCACCGGCGCGCGGGCCGAGATGTTCGTCCGGGCCCTGGTCCTCGACCACCCCGACACCACCGAGCTGGTCGCCTTCGCCGACGTCAACCAGGCCCGGATGGACGCGCACAACCGCTGGCTGACCGAGCTGGGCCACCGCCCGGTGCCCACGTACCCGGCCGGTGACTTCACGGGCGTGCTGGACAAGGAGCGGGTCGACGTCGTCCTGGTCACCAGCGTGGACGTCACCCACGACGAGTACGTGGTGGCCGCGCTGCGGTCCGGCCGGGACGTCGTCACCGAGAAGCCGATGACCGTGGACGCGCCCCGCTGCCGGCGCATCCTCGACGCGGTGACCGAAACCGGCGGCCGGGTGACGGTCGCCTTCAACTACCGCTACAACCCCCTGCACGAACAGGTCCGTCGGCTGCTCGCCGAGGGGGCGGTCGGCGAGATCGGCTCGGTGCACTTCGAGTGGCTGCTCGACGTGCGCCACGGCGCCGACTACTTCCGCCGCTGGCACCGGGACAAGGCCACCTCCGGCGGGCTCATGGTGCACAAGGCCAGCCACCACTTCGACCTGGTCAACTGGTGGCTGGCCGCCACACCGGTCGAGGTGTACGCGGCCGGCCGGCTCTTCTTCTACGGCGACGGCGGCCGCCGGCACGGCTACGCCCGCGACTACGAGCGGGCGCACGGCTCCCCCGCCGCCGTGGACGACCCGTTCGCGCTGCGACTCGACGCGCACCCCCGACTGCGCGAGCTGTACCTCGACGCCGAGGCCGAGGACGGCTACCAGCGCGACCGCAACGTCTTCGGCCCCGGAGTGAGCATCGAGGACGACATGGCGGTGCTCGCCCGCTACTCCACCGGCGCCACGATGACCTACCACCTCACCGCGTACGCCCCCTGGGAGGGTTACCGGGTGATGGTCAACGGCAGCCGCGGTCGGCTGGAGCTGGAGGTGACCGAGAACGACTTCGTCGACCGGGGCACCGCCGGCGCGGTCAAGGGCGCGCCCTGCACGGCGCCGAGGCGCCGGCCGAGGGCGGCGGCGCGAGCCTCACCCTGCGCCCCTTCTGGGAACCGCCCCGACAGATTCCCGTCGAGGGCCGCACCCGGCACGGCCACGGCGGCGCGGACGCCCGGATGACCGGGGTGCTCTTCGGCGGCCAGTCCGACCCGCTGGACCGCGCCGCGACCGCCGACGACGGCGCGTTGGCCCTGCTCACCGGTCTGGCCGCCAACCGGTCCTTCGAGACCGGCCAACCGGTCCGGGTCGCCGACCTGCTCACCCTCCACTGACCACCGACGAGGAGCCCAGCCAAGTGCCGACGTCCGACCACAGCGATCTGCTCCTGCCATCCGAGCCCGGCCAGCGGGCGCTGGCCCGCGAGTTGTACGCCCTCGCGGCGGAGCAACCGATCATCTCGCCGCACGGGCACGTCGACCCGGCCCTGCTCGCCGAGGACCGGCCCTTCCCCGACCCGGCGCAGCTGCTCATCGTGCCCGACCACTACCTCACGAGGATGCTGCTCAGTCAGGGCGTACCCCCGGCCCGGTTGGGCGTGCCCACCCGTGACGGCAGCCCGGTGGAGACCGACGGCCGGGTCATCTGGCGGCGGTTCGCCGCGCACTGGCACCTGTTCCGGGGCACCCCGTCACGGCTCTGGCTGGAGCAGACGTTCCGCACCGTGTTCGGGGTGCACACACCGTTCGGCCCGGCCACCGCCGACACCCTCTACGACGAGATCGCGGCCCGGCTCGCCGAACCGGACTTCCGGCCCCGGGCGCTGTTCGAGCGGTTCGGCATCGAGGTGCTGGCCACCACCGAGTCACCCCTGGACGACCTCGGGCAGCACGCCAAGCTCGCCGCCGACGGGTGGGGCGGGCCGGGCGGCCGGGTGGTCACCACGTTCCGCCCCGACGACGTGGTGGACATGGAGTTCGAGGGCTGGGCGACCAACGTGGACCGACTCGGCGCGCTGGCCGGCGAGGACACCGGCACGTACACCGGCTATCTGGCGGCGTTGCGGGTCCGGCGCGCCGCGTTCATCGCCGCCGGGGCGACCTCCTCCGATCACGGCCACCCGACCGCGCGCACCCTGGACCTGACCCCGGCCGAGGCCGAGCGGCTCTACGACCGGGGCCGGCGCGGCGAGGCCGACGCCGCCGACGCGGAGGCGTTCCGGGCGCACATGCTCGTGGAGTTCGCCCGGATGTCGCTCGACGACGGCCTGGTCATGCAGCTGCACCCCGGCGCGGTGCGCAACCACAACCGGTGGTTGCACGCCCGGCACGGACGGGACGTCGGCGGCGACGTCCCGCAGGCCACCGAGTACGTGCACGCGCTCGCGCCGCTGCTGGAACGGCACGGCAACGACCCCCGGCTGCGGGTGGTGCTGTACACCCTCGACGAGGACACCTTCACCCGCGAGCTGGCACCACTGGCCGGCGGGTACGCCGCGCTGCTGCTCGGCGCGCCCTGGTGGTTCCTGGACTCCCCCGAGGTGCTGCGCCGGTTCCGGGAGGCGGTCACCGAGAGCGCCGGCTTCTACAACACCACCGGTTTCGTCGACGACACCCGGGCGTTCTGCTCCATCCCGGTACGTCACGACGTGGCCCGCCGGGTGGACGCCGGCTTCCTGGCACGGCTGGTCGCCGAGGACCGGCTGCCGATGGACGAGGCGGCCGAGACCATCGTCGACCTGGCGTACCGGCTGCCCAAGCGGGTCTTCAACTTCGGGAAGGGCGAGTAACGGTGACGGTGACCATCACCTCCGTCGAGGTGCACGACGTGCGGTTCCCGACGGCCGCCCGGGGCGACGGCTCCGACGCGATCAACCGGGGTGACTACTCGGCGACGTACGTGGAGCTGGGCACCGACGCCGGGCCGATCGGCGCGGGGTTCACCTTCACCAACGGCCGGGGCAACGAGATCACCTGCGCGGCGGTGCACGCGCTGGCCCACCACGTGCGCGGTCGCACGATCGAGGAGATCGCGGCCGAGCCGGTGGCGTTCTGGCGCTCGCTCAGCGCCGACGTGCAGTTGCGTTGGCTGGGGCCGGAGAAGGGCGTCATCCACATGGCGACCGGCGCGCTGGTCAACGCGGTGTGGGACCTGCGGGCCACCCTGGCCGGCAAACCCATGTGGCGGTTCCTCGCCGAGCTGCCCACTGACGAGCTCGTTGCCAACGTCGACTTCCGGCACATCAGCGACGCGCTCACCCCGGACGAGGCCACCGCCATCCTCGACAAGGGACGCGACGGGCTGACCGACCGACTGGCCGCACTCGAACGCGACGGCTTTCCCTCGTACACCACGTCGGTCGGCTGGCTCGGCTACCCCGACGACAAGGTGCGGGCGCTGACCCGGCAGGCGTACGACGACGGCTGGCGGGCGATGAAGATGAAGGTCGGCGGCCCGCTCGCCGACGACCTGCGCCGGGCGCGGATCATCCGGTCCGAGATCGGCCCGGACGCGCTGCTGATGATGGACGCCAACCAGGTGTGGGACGTCGACGAGGCGATCACCGCCATGACGGCGCTGGCCGAGGTGGACCCGTACTGGATCGAGGAGCCGACGCACGCCGACGACATCCTCGGTCACGCCCGGATCGCCCGCGCGGTCACCGAGCTGACCGGCGGCCGGTGCCGGGTGGCCACCGGCGAGGTCGCCGCCAACCGGGTGATCTTCAAGCAGCTGCTCCAGGCCGAGGCGATCGGCGTGATGCAGATCGACGCGTGCCGGGTCGGTGGCGTCAACGAGGTTCTGGCCGAGCTGCTGCTGGCGGCGAAGTTCGGCGTGCCGGTCTGCCCGCACGCCGGCGGCGTGGGCCTCTGCGAGTACGTCCAGCATCTGGCGATCTTCGACTACCTGCGGGTGGGCACGAGCCTGGACGGGCGGATGATCGAGTACGTCGACCACCTGCACGAGCACTTCGTCGATCCGGTTCGCACGCGGGGCGGCCGCTACCTGCTGCCCGAGCGTCCCGGCTACAGCGCCACCATGCGACCCGCGTCGGTGGCCGAGTTCCGTTTCCCGGACGGCCCGGCGTGGCGGTGACCGTCGGCGCCTCCCGGCTCGGCCTGGGTGTGCTGCGCCAGCTACCCGTCGAGGCCCGTCCACTCGTCCGGCCGGGCACCGTGCCGGCCGGCGTCGTACACCTGGGGTTGGGCGCCTTCCACCGCGCGCACCAGGCCGTCTACACCGAGGCGGCGGTCGGCGCGGCCGGCGGCGACTGGGGCATCGTGGCCGTCGCGCCGCGCAGCACCGCGCTGGTGGAGGCGCTCGCCGCGCAGGACAACCTGTTCAGCGTCAGCACCCTCTCGGCGGCCGGCAGCACCACGCGGGTGGTGGGCGCGCTGAGCGGCGTACGGCACGCGGCCAGCGACCCGGAGGCGGTGGTGGCGCTGCTCGCCGACCCGGCGGTGCGGGTGGTGACGCTGACCGTCACCGAGAAGGCGTACCAGCTCGACCCGGTGACGGCCAGCTGTGCCCGGATTCGGCGCTCGCCGCGGACCTGGCCGGCGGCCGTCCGCCGACGACCGTGCCGGGGCTGCTGCTGCGCGGGCTGGCCGCCCGTGCCGCCGCGGACGCCGGCCCGGTCGCCCTGGTGAGCTGCGACAACCTGCCCGCCAACGGTCGACGGCTGCGTGGCCTGGTCGACCAGGCGGTCGTCCGCGCCGCCGGGGTGCCCACCGGGCTCGTCGACTGGGTCGCCGGCAACGTCACCTGCCCGGGCACCATGGTCGACCGGATCGTGCCGGCCAGCACGCCCGACACGATCGACGCGGCCCGGTGGGCGCTCGGGGTGACCGACCTGGCGGCGGTGGCCGCCGAGCCGTACGCGCAGTGGGTGATCGAGGACGACTTCCCGGGCGGGCGGCCGGGTTGGGAGCACGCCGGGGCGGTGCTGACCGGCGACGCGGGCCCGTGGGAGCGGTTGAAGCTGCGCACCCTCAACGGCGTGCACTCGGCCGTCGCGTACCTGGGGGCGCTGGCCGGCCGGGAGACGATCGCCGACGCCCTGGAGATCCCGCACCTGACCGACGTGCTGCGCCGGCTGATCGCCGAGGACGTGGCGGCCAGTTTCACGCCGCCCGACGGGGTGCGGGTGGTCGACTACGGCGAGCAGGCCCTGGCCCGGTTCGGCAACCCGGCGATCCGGCACCGCACCCTCCAGGTGGCGATGGACGGCTCGCAGAAGCTGCCGCAGCGGATCCTGCACACCATCGCCGACCTGCGCGCCGCCGGCCGGTCCGCGCGCTGGGGCGCGCTGGTCGTCGCTGCCTGGTTGCGCTTCGCGCTGGGGTACGCCGACGACGGCCGGCCGCTGCCGTTGCAGGACCCACTGGCCGCGCCGATCCGGGCCGCGCTGGACGCCGGCGCGCAGAGTCCGGCCGGCGCGGTGGACGCCGTCTTCGCGCTGCGCGACGTCATCCCGGCCGAGGTGGCCGCGACGACGAGGTACGCGCCGAGGTGACCGCCTGGCTGACCGCGCTCGAACGCCACGGCGTCGAGGCCACCCTGGCCGGTGTGCGGTGAACGGCTTCGCGCCGGTCGGTGCCCGGTGAACGGGGCGGTGCCGCCGACGCGGGTGGCGGTGATCGGGGCGAACGGGCACGGCCGGTGGCACCGCCGGGTGATCGCGCCGTTGCACGCCGACGGCCGGTTGCGCCTGGTCGCGCTAGTCGACGTCGAGCCGGTGCAGGACGATCCGGTCGCGCCGCTGCCGCCCGGGGTGCAGGTGTTCACCGACCACCGGGCGATGCTCGCCGCCACCCGACCGCAGGTGGTGGTCGTCTGCACCCCGCCGCACACGCACCTGCCGATCGCCCGCGACGCCCTCACCGCCGGCGCCGACCTGCTGCTGGAGAAGCCTCCGGTGCTGTCGCTGGCCGAGCACGAGGAGCTGACCTGGGCGTTGAGCACCGCCGGCCGGGTGGCCCAGGTCGGATTCCAGGCGCTCGGTTCGGCGGCGCTGACCGCGTTGACCGACGCGCTGGCCGCCGGCCGTCTCGGCACCGTCACCGGCATCGCCACCGTGGCCGCCTGGCAGCGCCCGGACGCCTACTACGCCCGTTCCGCGTGGGCCGGTCAACGGACGCTGAACGGACGGCCGGTGCTGGACGGCGCGCTGGCCAACCCGCTCGCGCACGCCGTGATGCAGTGCCTCGCCGTCGCCGGGTCGCTCGGCGGGGCGCCGCCCTGGCCGGTCGCGATCGAGGTGGAGCGCTACCGGGTCCGGCCGATCGAGGTGGAGGACACCGCCGTGCTGCGGATCCGGTTCCGTGCCGGTCCGCCGGTGCTGGCCGCGGTGACCCTGGCGGCCGAGGAGTTCGTGGCCGGTGAGGTGATCGTGACCGGCTCGGCCGGGCGTGCGGTGCTGGAGTATCCGACCGACCGGCTGCGGCTGCCCGGGGACGTGGTGACCCGGCGCGTCCCCGGTCGACAGGGGTTGCTGGAGAACCTGCTCGCGCACCGGGCCGACCCGCTCGGGGTGCCGCTCATCGCGCCGCTGGCCCGTACCGCGCCGTTCACCGCGCTGCTGGACGCGCTGCGGGCCGCGCCGGAGCCACGGCTGCTCGACGGCGATCTGGTCGTCGGTGTGGGCGACGGCGAGGAGCGGGTCCGCCACCTGCGGGGCGTGGTCGACGTGCTGCGCCGGTCAGCCGAGCGGGCGGCGCTGCCGAGCGAGTTGGCCGTGCCGTGGGCGGTGCCCGCGTACCGCGCCGAGCTGACCGGATAGGGGCCGGACCACCACCAACGTTTGGGGAGATCGATGCGCAGAATCCTCGCGGGCGCCACGATGGCCGCCCTCCTTCTTCACCCTGGACGCGGCGGTCGACCCCGGCCGACCTGCTCTACGACTGGGGTGGCACCGCGCTCACCGAGCGGGGCACCTGGGTCCGCCAGGGAATCTCGTCGTCGGGTCCGCGACGTTCGGGCTCATCGATGTGGTGAAGATCGGCTATAAGTGACGCATGGACTTCCCGCCGCACCTGGGCAGCATGCCGATGCACGCGATCACCGAGATCCACGGTGAGCCGGGGCTGCTGGAGCGCTTCCGGTTGGAGATCCAACAGTTCGACGCCGACGCCCGCACGCGGCTGACCGCCGCTCTGGACCTCGCCGCCGACCTGCACCGCGACGACCGGCGGGTCCGCGAGCCGTACCTCAACCACCTGCTGCGGGTGGCCATCCGGTTGATGCACCACTACCAGGTGCGCGACGTGGACGTGATCGTCGCCGGTCTGCTGCACGACTCGGTCGAGGACCACCCGGCCGAGTTGGCCGACGGCGACGCCGGGACCGACCAGACCGCGGCCGCGCTGGCCACGCTCACCGCGCGGTTCGGGCCGCGGGTGGCCACGCTCGTCGCCGCCGTCACCAACCCGGTGTACGACCCGCGGCGCGACCGGAACACCCAGTACCGGGAGCACCTGGCGGTCAGTCTGGAACGGGAGCCGTGGGCGCGGGTGATCAAGGTGTCGGACTTCACCGACAACGGCGTGGGGGTCATCCACACGATCGGGCCGAAGGTCGTCTCCTCGGCCCGCAAGTACCGCCCGCTGGTGCCGCTGTTCCGCGATCTGGTCGGCCGGCCGGACACCCCGCTGTCGCCGGCGGTGAAGCGGCACATCTTCGGCCAGCTCGACCTGGCCGAGGAGCGGTTCAGCGCCATCCTGGACCAGCCGGCCCTCCCCACCTGAGCAGGCCGGACCATCACCCGATCGCCCAGACCTGGATCGCCGAGTTCAGCCAGGCGCCGCGGCCCTACGTGGACGGCGCAGGCGGGGGGGTGTCACTCCTGAGTGCGCCATACCTCAGAGTCATATTCATACCTCAGAGTCATAGCGCTCATCAGGGTGGCCGCCCGATCGACGGTCAGGAGGTCGCGACCTCGTGCAGGACGACGCGTAGGGGGTACGGGGCGGTGGTGGCGACGTCGCCGAGCACGGCGAGCAGCAGGGCGTACTGATCGGCCGGCTCGTCGACGAGCAACTGGCCGGCGTCGGTGACCACCAGGGTGAGCGGGGCGGCGTCCAGCCGGTCCCGCAGCACGTCGGAGAGAGCGTCCCAGGTGTCCCCCAGGTACGGCGGCAGGGCCAGCGCGGCGGCGAGCGCGGCGAACAGCCCCGCCCTGGTCCGGGTCGCCGCGCCCGCCAGCACCACCGCGCCGGGCACGTCGACGTCGCCGTGCCGGTCGACGGTGAGCCAGCCCGGCAGCCGGTCGTCGTCCTGGTGCGCCATCGGCGCCTCCTGTCTGCGGGTCGAGCCGCGGGGCCGGCCGGGTCGGAGGGCCCGGCGACCCGGTCGGTCAGAGCCGGTAGAAGTCGGTGTAGTGGTTCGGCGAGAACCAGGTGACCCCGGTGCTGCGGTTCACCACGATCCGGTACGCGTCGCGGGCCGCGCCCTGGGTGCGCGGGTAGACGTCGTACTCGTAGTAGGTGGCGTTGGTCGGCAGTTGTCCCTCGTAGTTGTAGAACCGGCCGCCGGCGAAGTTGGACAGCCCGCCGCTCCAGGAGTACCAGCCGCGGCTGGTCGGGAAGCCCTTGGCGGACCACCCCGAGCGGGCGGCACGGGCGTCGGCGCAGCGGCTGACGGTGCACGAACTGTAGACCGCCGCCGAGGCGGAGTCGGTCAACCGGGGGTCCACCACGGACGGGCCGGCCAACGCGGCGGCGACCATGGCGAGGAGCAGGGCAACGGTGGTGGTACGCCGGCCCGGATGATCCGCTCCCCCGGCCCGGCCCAGCCGTTGCGACGGCGCGACGATCACCAGGCGGCGGCCTGGTGTCGCGCGGGTCGGCCCGTGCCGTGCGGCGTGGCGACGGGCATATCGGTCACCGGTTGTTAGCGTGACGTGCGGATCCGTGACCATGGAGGGGTGCCATGACGGACGCCCCCGACGGGAGGCCGAGACCCCCGGACCAGTGGCGGCAGCGGGGCATCCGCGGGCTGACCGTTGCCCGCGACGTGAGTCTCCGCGGTTGGCGATGGTGGACGCGAAGCTGGGACCGGCTGGTCGCCGCGCTCCAGGACGAGGCGCCCGTGGGTGCCCGGGCCGACCCGTCACCGTCCGGCCCGCTCGTCGAACAGCGCGACGCGCCCCGGCTGATCGCAGTCCCCGCCCGCGGGTACGTGTACCTGTTCTACATCCGCGCCACGTTCGCCTGGTCGTCTCCGGCAAGCCTGCGGTCGGAGGTGCTGAGCTGGTACGTGCAGTACTTCCAGCCCCACGCGATCCAACGCCTGACCCGGCTCGCCGCCGACGCCGCCCGCGACCTACCGCCGCACCGTGCGGGGGACCTGGAGGTGGCGTTGCAGCAGACGCTCGCCGACGAGCCGGAGTGGTCCTACCGGCGGGGCGAGGTCGTCATCACCTGCCGACCCGACGCCACCGTCCGGCTCGACCAGCGGATCGTGCCGGCGCTCCAGCCGCACGTCGACCGGATGGTGAAGCTGGAATACCAGTTCGACGAGCAACTTCGCAAGGCCCGGTACGCCGAGGAGCTGAGCCGACGCTGGACGGCCATCCTCTGCGACGACGCCGACGACCAGGACGTGGCCGACGCCCGCAACCACCTGCTCAGCACGCAGCGGGAAGCCGCGAGATGGATCGCCGAACTGCTACACAACCACGCCGAGCACCCGCCGAACCCCGTGGACGCACATTCCGTCCCACCCCAACAACGCCCCAGCCCACCCTGACCCCCACTCCCCCCTCTCCCC
>NZ_JAEVHM010000142.1 GCF_016802865.1 Micromonospora parastrephiae
GCTCGGGCTCAGCGAGGGCCTGCGCGGCGAGCTGCGCCGCAACGCCCGGCTGCGCGCGGCGGCCACCGCGCCGGCCGAGCGGCTCTACACCGGGGTGCTCTACGAGGCACTGGAGCTGGCCTCGTTGCCGGCACCGGCGCAGCGGGCGGCACGCCGGTCGATCCTGATCAGCTCGGGGCTGTGGGGGGGCGGTGCGCCTGGCCGACCGGATCCCGCCGTACCGCTGCCCGATCGGCGCCCGCCTGCCCGGCGTCGGCGCGCTGTCGACGTACTGGCGCGGGGGAACTGGCGGCTGCGCTGGACGGCGCGGCCGGCCGGGGCCCGGTGCTGGACCTGCGCTCCGGCGCGTACGCGGCCGCCTGGACGCCGCGCGGAGAGCTGGCCGAGCGGACGGTGACCGTGCGGGTGCTGCACGAGCGGGAGGTCGACGGTGTGCCGGTCCGCTCGGTGGTGAGCCACTTCAACAAGGCGACCAAGGGCCGGCTGGTGCGTGACCTGCTCGTCGCCGGCGCTCGGCCGCGAACCGCCGCGGAGCTTATCGGCACGCTGCGCGAGCTGAAGCACACCGTCGAGGAGCAGGCCGCCGCGTCGGGCCGGGCGCGGCAGGTGGATGTGGTCGTCACCGACCTGTGACGGCGGGCAGCCGCAAGATTTGCTCAAGGCTGGGCGCGAGCCGTTCCGCAACGGCGTCGCAGGGGCCACGGTAGGGGTACCCAGACTCCGACAAGGGAGCCTCCGTTGACCCGCGAACCCGCCCTGCTCGATGGACTCCGCACCCCGACGACGCCACCCCCGTTGGACTGGTTGACCCTGGCTGACGCGTTCGAGGCCGCCTGCCTGCTGCGCTGCACGCCCCCGCCGACCGCCGCCCGGCCGGGCACGAGGCTCGCGTCGTCCACGCCGAGCGTGGAGTTCAACCGGGAGGACGCCGCGCAGCGGATGCGACAGCTGCTCGGGCGGCTGGACATCCCGGTGACCCACGAGGCGGCCGTCGGTGGTCTACGCCGCCGCTACGAGCTGCACCGGCTCTGGGTGCCCCGGGAACACCACGGCGCGTACACCCGAGTGCTGGACGCCGGCTGGTGGCAGGGGCGTCGAGAGCTGCTCGGCGGGCCACTGCCCGGCGCCTCGCCGGCCCGCCGGCGGTGGGTGTCCCGCCTGGCGGCGGCGGCCTGGCGGTCGGCGCTGCTGGCCGGTGGACGGCACGTGCGCCGGCACATCCTCGGCGTCCGGATCACCGACCGGGAGCTGGCCGGGGTGCTGATCCGCGCCGCCGCCGTGCTCGACGTGCCGGCCCGGCTCCGCCCGGGTACCGGCTGTTTCCTGGTCAGCGTCGCCGACGGCCCCGACCGGGAGCGGATCCTGCACAGCGCGGCCCTGGAACCCGCGCGCCGCCCAGCCTGCTGAACCGACGCCGGTGACGCGCCGGCCGCTCGAACGGGCTTGCGCGGGCGGGGCCGACGGCGCACAGTGCAGCGCGTGAGGCGTACCTCGTCCAGCCGGCCCGGCCACCGCGGCGCGGGCACGGCAGCCCTGTTGACGCTGCTGTTGGCCGCGACCCTGACCGTCGCCGGCTGCCAGGACACCACGGCCGAGCCGCTGCCGATCCGGATCGCCACCGGCAGCCCCACCGCCGTCTACTACGCCTTCGGTCAGTCCCTGGCGGACATCCTCAACCGGGAACTACCGGACGTGCGGGCGAGCGTGGTGGTCACCGCCGCCTCGGCGGAGAACGTCAAACTCGTCGGCTCCGGTGCCGCCGAGCTGGGCTTCACCCAGGCCGACGTGCTCCCCAGAGCCTCCGCGAAGGACTCGCCGGTCGACGCGATCGCCCGGGTGTACGACGACCAGCTGCACCTCGTCACCACGGGCGGCGGTCCGGTGCGCACGATCGCCGACCTGCGGGGCCGGCGAATCTCCGTCGGCGCGCCCGGGTCGGGCACCGAGGTCACCGCGACCAGGCTGCTCGAGGTGGCGCATCTGGGCGGCGACGAGGTACGCCGCGAGCGGCTCGGACTGGACGACTCGGTGACCGCCCTGCGCGCCGGGCGGATCGACGCGTTCTTCTTCTCCGGCGGACTGCCGGTGCGGGGCATCGAGGAGCTGGCCTGGCGCAGCGCCACCCGGATCGTCGACCTGAGCGCGCTGACGGAGCCGTTGCGCGCCCGCTACGGCCCGGTCTACGTCTCCCGGGACATCCCCCGCTCGGTGTACGGCGTGGACCCGGTGACCACGGTGGCCGACCCGAACTACCTGATCGTGCGGTCCAGCCTGCCGCAGCGGGTGGTCCGGGAGGTGACCCGACTGTTGATGGAGCGCCGGGCGGAGCTGGGCGCGGCGCATCCGGCGGCGGGACGGATGAGCCCCCGCTCGGCGATCGTCACCGCTCCGCTGTCGCTGCACCCCGGGGCCGCGGCCTGGTACCGGGCGGCGAAACCCTGACGGCCCGCTACGGGGCGGGGACGGGTCGCACCTCCCCGGCGGGTTCGGTGTCCGCGTCCACCGGGTCGGCGTCGGGGTGGGGTGCGGGCGCCGGGAACCACAGACCGGCGACCAGCCCCCGCGGCTCCCCCGCGCGCATCGTGAGCCGCCCGTCGGAGGCGTCCACCAGCACGGCGACGATGGTCAGGCCGAGTCCCGCCCCGTCGACGTTCTGCGCGTCCGGCGCCCGCCAGAACCGTTCGGTGGCCTGGCCGAGCTGACTCTCGGTCATGCCCGGGCCGGAGTCGCGCACCTCCAGGGCAACCCCGTGGTCGCGGCGTGCCACGGTCACCGTCACCGCCCCGCCCGGTCCGCTGAACTTCACCGCGTTGTCGATCAGCGCGTCCAGCGCCTGGTCGACGGCGGTCGGCACGGTCCGGGCGTACGCCGGGGCGTCGCTCGTGGCCAGCCGCAGCGTGACCGACCGGTGCCGAGCCAGCGGCGCCCACGCGGCCACCCGGGACGCCGCCACCGCGGCGGCGTCGACGGTGACCCGCTCGTTCTCCTCGCGTTCGGCACGGGCCAGGGTGAGCAGCGCGTCGAGTACCAGCGCCAGCCGGTCGGTCTCCTCCAACGCCAGCCGGTGCTCGGAGCGGCCGTCCGCGTCGGTGAGGCTGGGGCCCAGCTCCTCCACCCGCAGCCGCAGCGCGGTGAGCGGGTTACGCAGTTGGTGGCTGGCGTGCGCGACGAAGGCACGCTGCCGGTCCATCACGTCGGAGACCACGTCGGCCATGTGGTTGAAACTGGCCGCGAGCCGGCGCAGTTCCGGCGGGCCGAGGCGGTGCTGCACCCGCGCGCTCCGGTCGCCCTCGGCGATCTCGTGGGTGACCGCGTCCAGTTCGGTGACCGGACGCAGCACCCAACCCGCCAGTCCGAACGCGGTGAGCACGCAGGCCAGCACGGCGAGCAGACCCGCCAGGGCGAGCAGCAGCCACCAGGCGACCACGGCGCGACGGATCGGGTCGGCAGGAGTCACGATCACCACCGCGCCGAGCACCTCGCCGCCGTCGCTCACCGGCACGGCCACCACCACCGGGCCGGTCGTCCACGGCCACACCGACTGGGGGGCGCTGGTCTGCTGGCCGGACAGCGCGATGTCCAGGGCCGCGGCGGTCGCGGTCGGCTGCCACCGCGGCGAGGCGACCAGGGTGCCCCGGTCCCGGTCGATGACGGCCGCGCCGATCGCGTACAGCTCGTCGTAGCTGCGCAGCTCCGACTCGATCGGATCCGGTCCGCCGCCACGCAGCGTCGGCCCGGCCAGCGAGGCGAACCGGGTGGCGTCGGCCAGCCGGTCGGCGCGGACCCGTTCGGTTTCGCTGCCGGCAAGGGTCGCGGCCAGCGGGGTCTCCAACGCGATGAGGACGAGCACCATCAGCAGCAGGTAGCTGATCACCAGGCGGCGACGCACGGCGACTCCTCAGACCTCGCGCAGCCGATAGCCGACCCCGCGTACGGTCTCCACCAGACGGGCGTCGCCCAGCTTGCCGCGCAGCGACCCGACGTGCACCTCGACGGTGTGCCGGTCGGCCCAGGTGGTGCCCCAGGCGTCGAGCAGGATGCGGTCGCGGGGCACCGCGACCCCGGGCTGGCGGGCCAGCGAGAGCAGCACGTCGAACTCCTTGCGGGTCAACGCGACCAGCCGGCCGTCGACCGTCACCGTCCGGGCGGTCACGTCGATGCGCACCGACCCGGCCTCGATCAGGTGCCGCTCCGGAGCGCGTTCGCGGCCCGGCGCAGCACCGCCTCGATCCGGGCCTGCAACTCCACCATCGAGAACGGTTTGACGACGTAGTCGTCGGCGCCGAGGCGCAGCCCGAGCACCCGGTCGCGTTCCTCGCCCCGCGCGGTCACCGCGATGATGCCGAGCTGGCTGCTGCGTCGGCGCAACTCCCGGCACAGGTCGGTGCCATCCCCGTCGGGCAGGGTCAGGTCGAGCAGCACCAGGTCGCACGGGGCGGCGGAGAGCGCCGCGGCGACGGTGGCGGCGTGCTCGACCTGGTATCCGCGCCGGCCGAGGGCCGAGGAGAGCGCAGCGGCCACCCGGCGGTCGTCCTCCACCAGCAGGATCCGCACCCGTGCCCCCGTCCCTCGCAGCGCCGTCCTGCGAATGGTGGCAGAAGCGTGCGGCGAGCGGGAGGCCCGCCCACCGGGGGCGGTCGCTCAGAGGCCGAAGACGTCGTCGGCGGTGGCGTCCCGGACGCCGTCGGTGAAGCCCCGGAAGCCGGGGTCGTCGTGGCGGGCCGGCACGCTGGTGACGTTGACCCCGCTGGCCTGGGTGACCGCGTCGACCAGGGGTGGATAGTCGATCTCGGCGTCGTCGAAGGCGTCGTCGTCCGCCTCGGCCAGATTGATCACGTGCTGCACGTCGTCGGACGGGGTGTCCGGGTCCGCGGCCCACTCGCCGCCGGCCCGGTAGCACTCGTCGTACAGCGCGCGCTGGCTGTCGGTCCAGTCCTCGTCGTAGCTCTCCATCGCCATCCCCTCCGCGGCCGGTTGCACCTGAGCATGCCGGGCCGTGACCGGCGTCGGCGGCGGTACGGCCGAAACGCGTACCGGCCGACGTACGCTGCGGAGGTGATCTACAAGCTGCTGCCGACCGTCGAGTGGGACGACGCCCGGGCGGCCGGGCACCTGGCCGGGTCGGCGGTGGACCGGCAGGACGGTTTCATCCACCTGTCGGCCGCCGACCAGGTGGTGGAGACGGCCCGTCGGCACTTCGCCGGCATGACCGGGTTGACCCTGCTGACCGTGCAGGAGCAACGGTTGGGCGACGCGCTGCGGTGGGAGCCGTCGCGAGGCGGGCAACTCTTTCCGCACCTGTACGGTCCGCTGCCGGTCACCGCGGTGGTGGCGGCGCGGGTGTTGACGGTGGACGTTCCGGTCGCCGACGCGGTGGCCGCGCTCCTGAGCTGACGCGACCGCGCCCGGTCCGACGGTGTCGGGCCGGGCGCGGATCGTCTCGCCGATCAGTGGCAGAGGCGGGCGATCTCCTCCTGGAACCGGTCCATCGGGTTGGCCTCGGCCGGGCCGAGCAGGTAGGTCTTCAGCTCCCGGCGGGCCTCGGTCATCGGATCGTCACCGGCCCGGGTCACCGACACGAT
Organism: Micromonospora parastrephiae; assembly: GCF_016802865.1. GTDB lineage: Bacteria > Actinomycetota > Actinomycetes > Mycobacteriales > Micromonosporaceae > Micromonospora > Micromonospora parastrephiae. The sequence continues at coordinate 5,583 of NZ_JAEVHM010000142.1, forward strand.
CTTCTCCAGCTCGCCGCAGTCCCTGGAGAGCAGGTACGCGGCCCGCGCGGTCGGGAACTCCCGGCGGAACTCGTCCTCCGGCAGGCCGGCCGGGTTGGCCACGACGTACGGGCGCTGGCTCTGCACGAAGTCGGAGACCACACTGGACACGTCGCTGATCAGCAGGTCGGTCTGGTTGAAGCAGTCGAACAGCGCCGGCGTGCGGCCGGTGATGACCAGGTGCGCGGTGCCGTCCAGGGAGGACGCGTTCGGGTTGCCGTCGGCGGCGCGGATCGCGTCGACGATCCGCTCGTGCACCGTACGGGCCGCCTTGGACCGCGACCCGGTGAGCGGGTGCGGCTTGTAGATCAGGCGCACCCGGGGGTTCGTGGCCAGCAGCCCCTTGACGATCCGCTCACCCATCAGCACCAACGAGGTGTGGTACGGGTCGTCGTCGAGCCAACCCTCCCAGGTGGGCGCGTACAGCACGGTGAACGGTCGGTCCACCGACTCGGCGCCGAAGGTGTGCACCCCGGCGAGCTGCGGCCGGCCGATCTCGACGATGTCCGAGTCGAGCACACCCACGCCGGCCCGGGCGTACCGCTCCCGGCCGGCCAGGCCGGCGACCCAGACCTCGTCGTACACCTTGCTGTAGGGGTTGACGCTGGCCTGCTTGTCGCTGTCACCGTGCCCGACGAAGACGTGCTTCGTGCCGGGCTCGCGCAGCATGTGGATGTTCGCGCCGACGTTCGCGGCGTAGAGCGCCGCCCGGATGCTGCCGAGTTCGAGGTTCATGAAGTCCACCCCGGCCGGTACGCAGATCACCGGCAGCCGCGTGTCGGCCAGCTCCAGGAACGCGTCCCGGCTGCGCATCAGCACCACCGCGCGCTGCTGGAGCGCCTCGGTGGGGGCGAGCCACATGTTCGCCTGGTAGACGTCCTTCGCCGGGCCGGCGAAGTAGAGCGCCACCTCGGGCCGGTAGGTGTCCAGCCACCGCTGGACGGCGGGCAGCAGCGGACCCTGGCCCGAGCCCCGGCCGCGCAGCCAGGTCACCGCGATGATCGCGCCCACCAGGCCGGTCGCCACGACGGCCACCGCGGCGGCGACGAAGAACGGCGTCGCGTCGTGCCGCACCGCGGCGGCCACGGCGGCCGGCACCAGCAGCACGTTGAGCAGGGGCATCCGGTCACCGGCGACAGCCGCCGCCCAGGCCGGCGGCTGGGGGGCCGAGCGCAGCGGGCCCAGCTCGATGTTGCGCACCATGGCGGAGAGCGGGTTACGACGCTCGATCATCGTGGAGAGGGCGCCGGCGAAGACCGAGACGACCCACACCACGGCCGGCAGGGCGAGCAGTACGGTCAGCTCACCGCCGCTGAGCGGCACCTCGGCGACGACCAGCAGCACGGCGGCGAGGTCCCGGGTCAACTGCCGGTACGACCAGTGCAGGCCGACCTTCTCCAGCAACAGCGTCGACGACGGGGACCAGCGGGCCAGGGCGAACTCGGCGACCACCGCGACCAGCCCGGCGACGGCGAACAGACCGACCCATCCGAAGGTGCCGGCGACGAGCATGACCAGGTAGAACAGCACCAGCAGCGCGCCTTGGGCGGCCACTGGGATACGTCCTGTCAACGTGCCGAACAACGAGTTTCGCTCCCTACGAGATTGATGACCGGCTTGGGAGGTGGGTCCCCGACGCCGGACGCGTCGGGCCGGCGGGCGGCCCCGAGCCGACGCGGGGCGCCGAGGCGTCCCGCCGTGTCGCCGTCCGGCCGCTCCCCCGCTCTTCGCGCAGGCCGTCTCCCATGACCGAGCTCCTGAGGTGCAGTGTGCCGCGCGGCAGCCCGAGCACGGGGCTGGCCGCCAGCGCGTGACTGCGACCTTAACGCGAGAGGGCGTGGAGGCATCGGCCGGGTATCGGGTGACAATCCGGTCAAACATCCACCGGCGTCACCCTGACCCACGGCGCGAGCCGCCGTGCCGGTGCGCGGGGACGACGATCCGAGCCCCGCGCACCGGCTCACGGGCAGCTCAGCCGCCGCTGGCAGCCGGGCCGGACGTGGTGGTGCGGTAGCAGATCATCCCGCCCGGGGACTTGCGCGCGGCGACCTTCACCAGGCCCAGAGCGGGTGCCGCGTCGTTGCCGGCCTTGTTGGTCCGCCACAGGCAGACCGCCGCCACGTCGACCCGGCGCAGGGCGGCATCGACCTCGGCGACCGGCGGGATCGGCTCGGTGCCGTCGGCGAACGCGCCCAGCAGCAGCCGATCCTTGGCGAACTGGGTGTCCATGCCGTAGTCGGTGAGATAGAGGTCCCGGGCCATCACCACCCGGACCCGCGTGGTGACCTGGGGCATGGCCCGCATGACCGACGTCGGGGCGAGTACCAGTCCGTCCGGCAGATCCTGCCTGGTGATCCAGAAGGTCACGTTCTTCCGGGTTTCCGGCATCCGCCAACTCGGCTTGTCCTGCAGGACGTTGGCCGTCCACATCGGCTCGCCAAGGTTGAAGAAGGCGAGCACCAGGGCGACCGGTAGCGCGACGGCGAGGGCGTGGTTCGGCCAGGTGAGCCGGGGCAGCCGGATCGCCGCCAGCAGACCGACGAACAGGGGCACCGGCAGGATCCACGGCACCCTCCACAGCACCGCCGCCAGGCCGGTCAACTCGGCGCCCAGCACCAGGACGCCGGGTACGAGCAGCAGCGTCACGGTCAGCGCGGCGCCGGCGCTCAGCAGTCGCGGCACGCCACGTCGCAGCAGCAGCGGGGAGCCCCACATGGCCACGCCGGCGATGACACCGAGCACGCCGAGCCACAGGCTGAACTCGTAGACGACGCGCGGTTCCTGCACCTCGGTGTACGTGGCGACGACATTGTCGAGGCCGTTCGTGGTGAGCCGGGTGAGCAGGCCGGAGAGCAGGGGGTACGCCGCCGCCGCGGCGAAGCACAGGACCGCCTCCCGGGGACGCCGCATGATCAGCAGGACCGCCGCGACCGTCGCCGCCAGCAGCGGCAGCAGGATGACCGCGGTGGTGGTCAACCCGACGGCGGCGACGGACAGCAGCACGAGCAGGGCAAGGGCCCGCCGGGACCGGTTCTCCAGGAAGTCCGTGAGGTACACCCAGGCGAGTGGGACGAGCCCGTGGACGAAGACGCTCTTGCCCTGGGTCAGCCGCGGCAGGTGGTAGGTGTTCAGCACGTCCGGCGCGCCCGCCACGAGCAGGATGTACGCCAGTGCCACGCCGAAGACCAGCAGCGGACGCCTCGGCGCCCACCGCAGGACCAGCCGCCACAGCGCGAAGATCACGAAGACGGCCAACACCGGAAGCATGAGGTACCAGGTCACCGAGGCGGCGTGCACGTGCAGGACACGGGCCAGCGCCCCGATGAGCACCTCGAACGAGGGGATCGGCGGGTTCGCCGTACCGCCGGGGAGGACACCCTCGGTGAACAGGAAGTCCCGGAACGGGATCTGGTCGCGTTCGGCCACCCAGACCGACTTGCCGACGTAGAAGACGTCGTCGAGGGACACCCGGGCGAGCAGCGTCGCGAAGTACGCGGCGGCCAGCGAGACGGCGAGCACCACGTAGCCCTGCACCGGCGTGGTCACCGCGCCGCCGGTCGCGGGACCCCCGCCGACGGTGACGTCGGCGCCGGTCGTCGCGCCGCGCACCCGCAGCGACGTCCACGCCGAGACGATCGCGACCACCCCGAGGGCGATGGCCAGCCACCAGGTGAGTCGGTCGGTGCCGAGAGCCGCGAGCAGCGCCGCGCCGGTCGCCGCGCCGATCGGAAGGGCGGTGACGGCCGCAGCAGCGACGCCCAGCCGACGTCGGGCGTCGCCGCCTCGGGCGACTCGTTCGTCGCCTCGGCGCCGGTGGCCGGGACCGGTCCGCGGGCCCGGCGGCGCGCGCGCATCCGCCACCCGACGACCACCGTGATCACCATGGCCACGACCCAGGCGATGAAGACCACGGAGGGGCGCAGGTCCAGGGCAAGGTTGAGGTGGTAGAGCACCGTCCAGAGCGCGAAGCTGACGATCGCCGCGTCGGTGAGGACGACGGGCAGCGCGGCCACGGCGGCGTTGATGCGTCGGATCAGGCCCGGGCCTGGTCGTCGGCCACCCGGCGCCGTGGGCTTACCCCGATCGGCTGGCGCAGGCGCCTCAACAACGTCTTGGACTTCCGTCACGAGCCGTCCTTGTCGTCTTTCCGTGCACGCCCGGGGCCGGACCGCCCTGGGGTCGACACGGGAGGGTGTCCGAATTGGCGGGTGCAGCCTACCGGGCTCGCACCGGGTACGCGGGGGTGCCTGGCGGCAGGGCGAATCACTTCCCCACGACCGCTCCGCGCTGGTGGGGCACCGTGCCCTCGACGCCGAGCGCGGCGACGACGGACTCGACCAGACGGTCCAGATAACTGTCGGTGAGGGGGAGTCGGGCGATGGCGAGCCGCCAGTAGAGCGGGCCGACGATGAGGTCGATGGCGGCGTCCGGGTCGGTGTCGGCGGGCAGCTCACCACGCTGCACGGCCCGGCTGACCAGGCGACCGCCGATGTCCTGCTGGCGGGCGTGCAGCACCTGACGCAGGGTCGCGTCGATGCTGGGGTTGCGGGCGGCCTCGGCCAGCAGGTCCGGGATGATCTGCGAGGCCAGCGGGTGGCGCAGCGCGTGCGCCACGGCCTGGAACAGCAGCGTGAGGTCGCCGCGCAGGGTGCCGGTGTCCAGCACCGGGAGCTTGCCGTGCGCCGCCGCGGCGACGATCTCCAGCACCAGGTCGAGCTTGGAGTTCCATCGTCGGTAGATGGCCGTCTTGCTGACGCCGGCCCGACGGGCGACCGCCTCGATCGAGAGCCGGCCGTAGCCGACCGCGGCGAGCTCCTGCATCAGCGCGCGCCGGATGGCCGTGGTGATCTCGCCACGGAGCACCGCCGCACCGGCCGGGGCGCGCCTCTTCTCGGTCGTCACCAGGGACTCTTCTCGCAGGTCACGCCGACCAGGGTAGCGCAACGACGATACGGTTGCGTCCCGACGTGTTTCGGACTACTGTCCACGCAGCGACGAGGCGGCGCCCCGCGCACACTTCCCACTAGGATCCCATCGTCGCGAGCAACCCGTCTGCACGAAAGATCGGAGCGCCATTTCCATGGCCACCACCGCGCTGGTCGACCCCGACACGGGCCTGACCCAGGCGCAGCTGGCCGCTCGGCACGGGCTACGGGTCGCCGGTGAGCGACCCAGCCTCGCCGAGTACAGCCGCCGACTGTGGGCCTACCGGCACTTCATCGCCGCGTACGCCAACGCCAAACTGGTCGCCTCGTACAGCAACGCCAAGCTGGGTCAGCTCTGGCAGGTGCTCACGCCGCTGACCAACGCGGCGGTCTACTACCTGATCTTCGGGGTGGTGCTGGCTCAGAACAGCATTCCGAACTTCATCGCGTACCTGACCACCGGGCTGTTCATCTTCAACTTCACCCAGAGCGCGGTCCTGGCCGGCACCCAGTCGATCAGCAGCAACCTGGGACTGATCCGGGCGCTGCACTTCCCCCGGGCCAGCCTGCCGCTGTCCACCACGATGACCCAGTTCCAGCAACTGCTGGCCTCGATGGTGGTGCTGATCGGCATCGTGCTAGTCACCGGCGAGCCGATCACCCTGAAGTGGTTGCTGCTGGTGCCGGCCCTGCTGCTCCAGGCGGTGTTCAACGCCGGCGTGGTGCTGCTGGTGGCCCGGTTGGGCGCCAAGTCGACAGACCTGAAGCAGGTCATGCCGTTCATCATGCGCACCTGGATGTACGGTTCCGGCGTCCTCTACAGCGTCAGCCTCTTCGAGCGGCTGCCCGGCTGGGCGACGACGCTGGTCCAGTACAACCCGCTGCTGGTCTACATCGAGCTGGCCCGCTACGCCCTGCTCGAACAGGCGCCGCTGCTCAACGAGTCACTGACCCAGCTCTGGCTGGTCGCGGCGGGTTGGGCGCTGGTCGCCGGGATCGGCGGTTTCATCTACTTCTGGCGGGGCGAACAGGAGTACGGCCGTGGCTGAGCACATCGTGGCCTCCACCGAGGCGACCGCGACACTGACCTCGGCGCAGGAGCGCATCCCGACCGTGGTGGTGGACGACGCGCACATCATCTACCGGGTGCACCAGGGCGCCGCCGGTGGCACCACGCCGGTGGCCGCGCTGCGCCGGCTGGTGAAGCGCACCCACGCGCCGAACGTGCGGGAGGTGCACGCGGTCAAGGGAGTCTCGTTCACCGCGTACCGGGGCGAGGCGATCGGGCTGATCGGCAGCAACGGCTCCGGCAAGTCGACCATCCTGCGGGCCATCGCCGGCCTGCTGCCGGTCAACCGGGGCGCCATCCACACCCAGGGGCAGCCGTCGCTGCTCGGTGTGAACGCGGCGCTGCTCAACGACCTCTCGGGTGAGCGCAACGTCGTCCTCGGCTGCCTGGCGATGGGCATGCACCCCGACGAGGTGGCCAAGCAGGCCGCCGGGATCATCGACTTCTCCGGGATCAACGAACGGGGCGACTTCGCCAGCCTGCCGATGCGGACGTACTCGTCGGGCATGGCGGCCCGGCTGCGGTTCTCCATCGCCGCCGCGAAGAAGCACGACGTGCTGCTCATCGACGAGGCGCTCGCCACCGGCGACAAGGGCTTCCGCAAGCGCAGCGAGCAGCGGGTACGGGAGCTGCGCGAGGGCGCCGGCACGGTGTTCCTGGTCAGCCACCAGCTCTCCTCCGTGCGCGACACCTGCGAGCGGACGATCTGGCTGGAATCGGGCGTTCTCCGGATGGACGGCCCCACCGACGAGGTCATCCGCGAATACGAGGCGTACGCGAACAGCAAGTAGAGCGCCGGCGAACCTCCGGCATCGACACGACGCCATGGACCGCGTCGCCCGCGTTGGGGCGGCGCGGTCCGCGCGTTAAGGTTCATTCCGTCGCCGCTCGGGCGGAACCTTCCGTTAACGCATTCCTGAGAGTGAGGATCCGGCAATGACGCAGGACCAGACCACTGGCCCGGACGCCGCAACGGAGACCCCGGCACCGTGGCGGCCCTCGCGGACAGTGGCCGTGGTGCTGGCGGGCGGCACCGGCACCCGGCTGGGCCTCGGCATCCCGAAGCAGCTGCTGAAGATCGCCGGTAAGCCGATCATCGAGCACACCCTGGCGGTCTTCGAGGCCGCGCCGGAGATCGACGAGATCATCGTGCTGATGGCCACCGGCCACGTCGAGGACGCCCGGCAGATCGTCGAGAAGGCCGGCCTGCGCAAGGTCACCAAGGTGATCGAGGGCGGCGAGACCCGCAACGCGACCACCCGGATCGCCCTGGACGCCGTCGGCCCGGCCGACTGCAACATCCTCTTCCACGACGCGGTACGCCCACTGCTCAGCGGCCGGATCGTGCGCGAGTGCGTGAACGCGCTCTGGACCTACGACGCCGTGGACGTGGCCATCCCGTCCGCGGACACGATCATCCAGGTCGACGACAACGACTGCATCACCGACATCCCGGTGCGCTCCCGACTGCGCCGTGGCCAGACCCCGCAGGCGTTCCGCTCCCCCACCATCCGTGCGGCGTACCGGATCGCCGAGGGCGACCCGAACTTCGCCGCCACCGACGACTGCGGCGTGGTGCTGCGTTACCTGCCCGGCACCCCGATCAAGGTGATCGACGGTTCCGACGAGAACATCAAGGTCACCCACCCCGTCGACGTGCACCTGGCGGACAAGCTCTTCCAGCTCGCCGCGGCGCAGGCGCCCCGGCTCACCGACCACCGCAGCTACACCGAGGAGCTGACCGGCCGCACCATCGTGGTCTTCGGCGGCAGCTACGGCATCGGTCACGAGCTGACCGAGCTGGCCCGGCGCTACGGCGCGCAGGTCTTCCCGTTCAGCCGCTCCACCACCGGCACCCACGTCGAGCGCGCCGAGGACGTCGAGGCCGCGCTGAAGACCGCCTTCGAGGCCACCGGCCGCATCGACCACGTGGTGGTCACCGCCGGGATCCTGGAGAAGGGCGCCCTCGCCGAGATGGACGAGGAGACGATGGACCGGCTGCTCCAGGTCAACTTCGTCGGCCCGGTGACCATCGCCCGGCAGTCCCTTCCGTACCTCCAGCAGACCAAGGGCCAGCTGCTGCTCTACACCTCCAGCTCGTACACCCGGGGACGGGCCCGCTACGCGCTCTACTCCGCCACCAAGGCCGCCCTGGTCAACCTCACCCAGGCCCTCGCCGACGAGTGGGCCGACGTCGGGGTGCGGGTCAACTGCATCAACCCGGAGCGGACCGCCACCCCGATGCGCACGCGGGCCTTCGGCGAGGAGCCGGAGCACACCCTGCTGGCCGCGGAGGCCGTCGCCCAGTCGTCGCTGGACGTGCTGATCTCCGACCTGACCGGCCAGGTGATCGACGTACGCCGGGCGCCCGGTGACGGGCCGAGCGTGCCGGCCCAGTCCGGTGCGGATCGGGCCGAGACGCCGGCCGCGGCTTCCGCGAACTGACGCCGGCAGCGCGACACCGAGGGCGGCGAACGGAGCGACATGCGTGGTGACCTGGTCCGGAAGCTGGCTGCCCGGTGCCTGAGCACCGGCCTGGCCGTGCTGGCCTTCGTCGTGTTGGCGCTCACCGGCGCCACTGGCTGGGGGCTGGCGCTGGCCGTCGCCGCGCTGGCCGCGGCGGCCGTCGAGCAGCGGATCCGGCCCAACGCCGACCTGGTCGCCGAGACGGCGCTGATCGCCGCCGCCGTCCTGGTCGGTTACTCCCGGCGCCTCGACGACGGGCTCGACCCGGCGCTGGTGGCCACCGCGCTGGTCCTGCTGGGGCTGGTGCTGCTGGTGGGGCCGCTGCGTACCGCCGGCAACCTGGAGATCCGATCGGCCAACGTGTCGGTGCGGTCCTGGACGCCGCTGGTCACCGACCGGCTCGGCACCGCCCTGCTCGGGCTGCTCGCCGCGGTGGCGCTCGCCGCCGCGCTGGTGCTGCCCGGCGTCGTGGCGCTGGTCGCCAGCCTGCTGGTGGGCGCGGGCGCCGGGGCGGTCGCCCTGGACCTGGCCCG
>NZ_JAEVHM010000143.1 GCF_016802865.1 Micromonospora parastrephiae
GTGAGGCCGAAGATCCCGGACCAGAACAGGGAGCGGCGGACGTCCGTGGCGGTGTGCCCGGTCGGGCCCGCCTGGGCGAGGTCCTGCCGTCCGTCGACTGACCGCCGGCACCGGCGCCGGCGGCCGAGCCGGTCGGGTCGGCGTGGCGGTTCGGGGCGGCGGCGCCGATCCGGCCGGGGTCGTCCTGCACTGGTGGGTCGGCGTCCACCACGGTGATCTCCGGTGCCGGCACCGGGGTGGTCAGCCGGGTCGCGGACGACGCCGGGTCGCGGACCAGGACCACGAGTGTGGTCACGGCCCCGAGCAGGGCGAGCAGTCCGAAGGCGTAGGCGATACGGGAGCGGTGGTGCCGCCGCAGGGCGGGCTGATTGACCATGACCATCCCAGGCTCAGGGCCCTGGACGTGCGGGTGGAACGGTGCCGGGGTGGGCGTACCAATTCTATGGCGACGGCACGCCCACCGTGGCGGATCGCGGTGGTCAGCCCACCCGGACGGGGGTACGGGAGACGGGCCGCCGCGTACGTACGGTGTGCGGGCGGGGTTCCGGTGCGGCCTGCACCTGTTGCAACCCTTCCCGCTGGACGAAGATCGACCGTCGGTTGACCGCGTCGCCCGCGGCGTTGAGCTCGTAGCCGTCGAGCCAGAGCCAACCGTCGTACGTCGGCCAGTCGAGCACCCGGATCACCCGGAACATGATCGGCCTGAGGAACTGGACACTCGCCGCGCGAGTCACGTGCAGAACGTCACCGGAGCGGGGAAGCACATGGGCTCCTGGGGAGGGTTGGCCGGCGGTTGAGCCGGCGGTGACTGGGGAAGAGTCTCGGCCGGTGACGGGGTCGTGCCTCGTGGACCGGTGGTGCGGATGGTGGTGGTCGGGCCGTACTCCGCTGGTGGCGTGCCGCCACCCGACCATCACCCGGCTGCTACCAGGAACCGCGCCCGCCGCCGCAGCTTGCCGGCTTGCAGCGGCGGGGTCATCACCCCGGAGCAGGTCTCGGTGTCGCCGGCCGGACCCGCGTCGTGCCCGACGCCCCCGGATCGGTGGGATCACCACTCCGGGGGAGCGGACGGAGACGCTGAGTGATCCGTGCCATACGGACAGAGTGCATCAGGGAGGTGCTTCATGCAAGTTGCACGTCGACTTTTGCCGATACGTGAGCGTGTCGTGCAAAGACGCTCTTGAAGCCTTCCGTGTCCGGACGGCAGACTGGGGGCCGGTTTCGCCCGTCGCGGCCGGCCGACGACCGGCACCATCCCCCTCGCCGCGAGCGTTCGCCGGTCGACGGTCGCGCCCCCGGCGGGCGGCAGCCAGTGGCGCGTCGACCGGAGGTAGCCCGAGTGGGGTCGAGCAGCCAGCGGCGGAGACCAGTTACTCAAGGCTCGCGCGATGAGTGAGCGGCGCAGCCCGACCATCAGGCGACGTCGGCTCGGTGCCGAGCTGCGCCGCCAGAGGGAGTCCGCCGGGATCACCATCGAGGTCGTCGCCGAGCAGTTGGAGTGCTCGGCGTCGAAGGTCTCCCGGATCGAGACCGGCCACACCACGGCCACGCCGCGCGACGTGCGGGACATGCTGCGGATCTACGGGGTGGTGGGTGCCGAGAGCGACGAACTCGTGCAGATCGCCCGGGAGGCCCGACAGAAGGGCTGGTGGCATCCGTACAGCACCGTGCTCGTCGGCGCGTACGTCGGGCTGGAGGCCGCGGCGAGTTCGATCCGGGCGTACGAACAGCAGGTGGTGCCAGGTCTCTTGGAGACCGAGGAGTACGCCGGGGCGATGATCCGCGCCGCCCGGCCGGACTTCACCGCCGATCAGGTACACCAGAGGGTGCGTGTCCGACTGGGCCGTCAGTCGTTGTTGACCCAGGACGATCCGGTCGATCTGTGGGTGGTGCTCGATGAGGCGGTGGTAAGTCGGCCGGTGGGCGGGGACGAGGTGATGCGCGGCCAGCTGAAGAGGCTGGTCGAGGTGGCCGAGTTGCCGAACGTGACGCTCCAGATCCTCCCCTTCGAGGTGGGAGCTCACGCCGGCATGGACGGGACCTTCACGATCCTCAGCTTCCCTGAGCCCGGTGATCCGGATGTTGTGTACGCGGAGAACGCCACGGGTGGGCTCTTCCTGGAGAAGAGCGACGAACTACAGAAGTACAGCTTCATCTTCGATCACATCCGCGCTGCGGCCATACGTCCGGAGGAGTCCGTCGCACACATCGCAAAACTGGCAGAGGAGCCGTTGTGGAAATGGCGACCAAGGGGTTCCCCGTGGACCTGACGCAGGCAGCATGGTTCAAGAGCTCGAAGAGCGGGCCGAACTGTGACAACTGCGTGGAGGTGGCGTACGTGACCGGGGCGGTCGGAGTGCGGGATTCGAAGGACAAGGCCGGCCCGGCCCTGGTCTTCGCCCCGGGTGACTGGCACGCCTTCGTCGCCGGCACCAGAGGTGGTGTGTTCGGCTCGGCCTGACCGAGCGTCGCGTGGGTCCCCGTCCGGTTCCGACCGGGCGGGGACCTTCCCGTGCCCGGAGGGGGCGGGCGTCGTGCCACCGTCGGAGACGAGCGCCGCGAGGTTCCGCCGGGATTCCCGTCGCCACAGCGGGCCCGTCTCGTTGAACCGGTCGGTAGCGGCGCTGGTCGATGATCCGCCGCACCGATCCGCAACCGAGCGAGGTAGGCGAGACGGATGACGACGATCGGGTCAGACAATCTCACCAACGGTCCGGGTAAGCCGGAGCGGTTCGGTGGCAAGTACCGCGGGGCGCGTCGGGACACCGTACTGACCGAGGTGGTTTCGAGCGAGCAGGAGTCGTCCGCCGCGGAGTCGGCCGACCCGCCTCTCTCGCTGCCCTCTCTCGACCCGAATCCGCTGGTCGAGCCGTCGTTCCCGCCGAGCGGCTGGCCGATGGAGGCCACCGGGTCGCTGGCCGACCACCCGCTGCTGCGCGGCCTGCTGCTGGAGTTGCCGCCGAAGGGCAGCGTGCCGCCGCCCGGCTGGCTGGACCGCTGGTTCGAGGCGACCCGGGCGATCCTGGAGCTGCTATACGTGCAGGGGTCCGGCCGCTCGCGCTGACGGTGACGCCGCCGGTCGGGTCCGCTCGGCGAGCCGGCTGTGCCGGAGCGCGTGCCGGACGCCGATGACGGCCACCGCGAGCGCACCCACGGTGATCGCCGGACCGGTGACACCGGGCTCGGCGCCGAGGTCGGCGCCGGCGGCCGCGATCACGGCCGGCAGCGTGGTCAGTGCGCTGACCTGCAACGGCAGCCCCGACGAGGGGATGTGCCGCCGCGGCGCGCAGGCCGTGCGGCGCGGGGGTGCCGGCGCGCTGGCGAACGCGCCGGCTCCGGCCCACAGCCGACGGATACGCCGTACCGAGCAGACCACCACGACGAGCGCGGGGCCGATGGTCAGGATCAGCCCGGCGGCAGCCCGGTCGACCGGGGTGGCGCCGGCGCTGAGCAGCCCGCCGGTGAGAGTGACGGCGGTGAGCGCCGCGCCGGTCAGGGCGAGGGCCAGCAACCATCCGGTACGCCTGCGCAGCGTGCGGGCGTCGCGCAGCCGGGGAAGGCCGTCGGCCAGGACGCCGGCGGCCAGCCAGACGGCGGCGATCGGCAACAGGATGGTGAGCTGACTCTCCATGTCGGAAAGTCTTCCCCGAATCGGGGCGGAGCGGTTCCGGGCAGGTCCCCCGTCCGCCCCGGAGCCAGGTCCCGTAGGGGGTCATCCCACCGAGGTTATGGACGTTTCGACATGTCCCACCGGGCGACCGCTGAAATACCCTCAGCTCGATCGGCAACAGTCGATTGATCTCGAGGCCGGTGGTCGCGATCCGCCGCCGGTCGGAGGGAGGTAGGGAGATGGGTCTTCCACGCAGGTCCGTACTGGTCGGGGTGGCCACGGCGACCGCGCTGGCCGTCGGCACCCCGGCCCTGGCCGCCGAACCCGTCGGTGTGGTCCAGGCCGCCGGCGGAGCCACCGCCGTGCCGGACAGCTACATCGTCGTCCTCAAGGACAGCGCCGTGGCCCGCGACCGGGTCGGCGACACCGCGAAGCGGCTGTCCGGCCGTCACGGTGGCACGGTGGCCCGCACCTACGGCACGGCGCTGCGCGGCTTCGAGGTCACCGTGAGCGCGAAGGCGGCGGCGCGGATCGCGGCCGACCCGGCGGTGGCGTACGTCGAGCAGAACCACACCGTCTCGATCTCCGGAACGCAGGCCAACCCGCCCTCCTGGGGCCTGGACCGGATCGACCAGCGCAACCTGCCACTAAACAGCTCCTACACCTACCCGAACACGGCGAGCAACGTGCACGCCTACATCATCGACACCGGCATCCGCTTCTCCCACAACGACTTCGGCGGCCGGGCCACCTCCGGCTACGACGCGGTGGACGGCGGGTCGGCCGACGACTGCAACGGCCACGGCACGCACGTCGCCGGCACGGTCGGCGGGTCCGCGTACGGGGTCGCCAAGGGCGTCCAGCTGGTCGGCGTACGGGTGCTGAACTGCTCCGGCAGTGGCACCAACGCGGGCGTGATCGCCGGCGTCGACTGGGTCACCCAGAACGCGATCAAGCCGGCGGTGGCGAACATGAGCCTCGGCGGCGGGGCGAACAGCTCGCTGGACACCGCCGTGCGCAACTCGATCGCCTCCGGCGTGACGTACGGCCTGGCGGCCGGAAACGACAACGGCGCGAACGCCTGCAACACCTCGCCGGCGCGTACCGCGGAGGCCATCACGGTCGGCTCGACGACCAGCTCGGACGCCCGCTCGTCGTTCTCCAACGTCGGCACCTGCCTGGACATCTTCGCGCCGGGTTCGTCGATCACCTCGGCCTGGTACACGAGCAACACCGCGACCAACACGATCAGCGGCACCTCGATGGCCACGCCGCACGTGGTCGGCGCGGCGGCCCTGCTGGCCAGTGCCAACCCGGGCTGGACGCCGCAGCAGGTCCGCGACCAGATGGTGGCCAACGCGACCCCCAACGTGGTCAGCAACCCCGGCTCCGGATCGCCGAACCGGCTGCTGTACGTGGGCGCCGGCGGCACCACCCCGCCGCCGACCGGCTGCACCGGCACCAACGGCACCGACGTGTCGATCCCGGACGCCGGTGCGGCGGTGACCAGCTCGATCACCATCGCCGGCTGCGGCCGCAACGCCTCGTCGGCCTCCACGGTGGCGGTGAACATCGTGCACACCTTCCGAGGTGACCTGGTCATCGACCTGCTCGCCCCGGACGGCAGTGCGTACCGGCTGAAGAACACCAGCACCTCGGACAGCGCCGACAACGTGAACACCACGTACACGGCCAACGTGTCCGGTGAGGCCGCCGACGGCACCTGGCGGCTCCAGGTGCGCGACACCTACGCGGCCGACACCGGCTACATCAACACCTGGACCCTGACCGTCTGACCGTCTCCCACGACCGAGGCCCCACCCGGAACGTCGGGTGGGGCCTCGGTGTCGTACGGATCGGGGATCAGACCGCGAAGGTGGGTGGCCGCTCGGTGGCCGGGGCCGGCGGGCGTGCCTTCCACAGGCCGGTCTTCTGCGCGGCCAGCCGGGCCAGGTAGGCCGGGTTGAGGATCACGTAGCGGCGCCACAGCCGCTTCGGCTCCAGACCGAGCCGCCAGAACCACTCCAGCCCGGCGCGCTGCATCCACGGCGGTGGCTGGCGCAGCAGCCCGGCGTGGTAGTCGAAGGCCGCGCCGACCGCCATCATCGGCATGTCGAGCAGCGGTCGCATGGCGTACGTGAAGACCTCCTGGCGCGGGCAGCCGAGCCCGACCAGGACCAGCCGCGCGCCGCTGGACCGGATCCGGTCGGCGATCTCGGCGTCCTCGCCCGGCTGGACGGCCCGGAACTTGGACGGCTCCACCCCGGCGATCTTCAGCGCGGGAAACATCCGCTCCAGCGCCGGAATCAACCGGGCCAGGGTCTCCTCGGTCGATCCGTACAGGTAGACGGGCAGCCCCTCGTCGGCGAAGCGGGACAGCACGTGCAGGGTCAGCGTCGGCCCGTAGACCCGGTCGGTGAGCCCGGCGTGGTGCAGCAGGTTGAGCGCCCAGCGCACCGGCTGCCCGTCCGGCGTGACCACGTCGAACGAGTTGAGCCGGGCGTTGTGCGCCGGGTCCAGGACACCGGTCATCACGCCGTGCACGGCCAGCGCGGTCAGCGCGAGGGGACGCCGTTCGTGCGCGGCGGTCACCACCGCGTCGGTCGCCGTGGCGTAGTCGGTGGCGTCGACCAGGACGCCGAGCACGTTGCGCTTGGTCTTGGCCGTCATGACTGGTGCACCCACTTGTCGACGTTGGCCTCGTAGATTTCCCGCAGGATCATGGGTACGTCGTACGTGATCTTCCAGTCCGGGTACTGCTCCTCGAACCGGGCCATGCTGCTGACGTACCACTGGTGGTCGCCCGTGCGGTTCTGCTCGACGTAGTTGATCCGCGCCTCGCGGCCGGTGATCTCCTCGGCGATCCGGAACGCCTCGATGTGCGAGGTGTTGGAGTGCCGCCCGCCGCCGAGGTTGTAGACCTCCGCCGAACGCGGCGCCCGGAAGAACGCCTCGAACGCCGTCAGCACGTCCCGCGAGTGGATCGCGTCGCGGACCATCTTGCCCTTGTAGCCGAACAGGTTGTAAGTCCGGCCTTCCATCACGCAGCGCATCAGGTACGCCAGGAAGCCGTGCAGCTCGGCCGCCGAGTGCGCCGGGCCGGTCAGCGTGCCACCGCGGAAGCAGGCGGTCTTCATGTCGAAGTAGCGGCCGTACTCCTGGACCATCACGTCCGAGGCGACCTTGGACGCGCCGAAGATCGAGTGCAGGGAGTTGTCGATCGACATGTCCTCGGTGATGCCCCTGTACCACCTGTGGTCCTCGGGCAGCTCGTACCGGGTCTCCAGCTCGATCAGCGGCAGGCTGTTGGGCCGGTCACCGTAGACCTTGTTGGTCGAGCAGTGGATGAACGGGGCGTCGATCGCGTGCCGCCGGGTGTTCTCCAGGATGTTCAGCGTGCCGCCGGCGTTGACGTCGAAGTCGGTGTACGGCTCCTTCGCCGCCCAGTCGTGGCTCGGCTGCGCGGCGCTGTGGATCACCACGGCGATGTCCGAGCCGTACTTCTTGAACACCTGCTCCAGGCCGTCGCGGTCCCGGATGTCCACGGCGAAGTGGGTGTACGAGTTACCCAGGTCACGGGCGAGTCGTTCGAGGCTCCACGATGTGGAGCCGTCCGCACCGAAGAAGTACCGGCGCATGTCGTTGTCGATGCCGACGACATCCAGGCCGAGGCCGGCGAAGTGCCGGACCGCCTCGGAGCCGATCAGACCACCAGACCCGGTCACCAACGCGACACTCACACGCCACTCCTGGTCCATCGGAGGCAGAATCCATCGGAGCATAGCGTGACGCCCGGCACGCCCCGATATGACGGAAGGGCCCCGCATGATGCGGAGCCCTCGTCGGTGGTGGGGATGGGGGGAGTTGAACCCCCACGCCCTTTCGGGCACACGGACCTGAACCGTGCGCGTCTGCCATTCCGCCACATCCCCGTGGCACGACCCGGAACACTTTAGCCGCCCCGAACCCGCTGTCTCCAACGGGCCCCGGAGATACTACGCTGTCCCCGACGCTCGCCACGAGCGGTTACCGTTCGTGGCGGACGAAAGAGTAGCACGGCAGTCCCGGCCCTTCCGAACAGGCCGGAAGCAGGCGGCCGAGCGGCGTGTGAGCTGCACGCGCGCCGGCCGGATACCATCATGTCCTCGGGACCCGAGGAGGAGCCGGTGAGCGTGCTGCAACGCTTCGAGAAGCGTCTGGAAGGCCTGGTCGAAGGGGCCTTTGCCAAGGTCTTCAAAGGGGTGGTCCACCCCGTGGAGATCCTCAACGCCATGCAGCGGGAGGCCGAGGCGCACAAGGCGATCCTGGCCGGTGGGCGCACGTTGGTGCCCAACCGCTACGTGATCGATCTCTCGCCGTTCGACCACAGTCGTCTGGCGCCGTACGCCGCCGCGCTGGCCCAGGAGTTGGCCCAGTCGCAGGCGGAGTTCATCGGCGAGCAGGCCTGGACGGTCTACGGTGACGTGATCGTCGAGATCGAGCGGGGGGACGGCCTGGACACGGGCATGTTCCGGGTCACCGCCGAGGTCTACACCGGTGGCGAGGTCGCCCCGGTGTCGGCGCCCGGCTACGACGCCGGCCCGCCCGCGTACCCCGCGTACGACCAGGGTGGTGGCTACGGCCCGCCGCCCGGCCACGGTGGTGGCCGCAACGTGCGGCTGGTCTCCGGCGACGGCCGTACCTACCCGCTCCAGATGGGGTCGACGGTGATCGGTCGCGGCGACCAGGCCAACCTG
Source organism: Micromonospora parastrephiae (assembly GCF_016802865.1). Classification (GTDB taxonomy): domain Bacteria; phylum Actinomycetota; class Actinomycetes; order Mycobacteriales; family Micromonosporaceae; genus Micromonospora; species Micromonospora parastrephiae. The sequence continues at coordinate 8,347 of NZ_JAEVHM010000143.1, forward strand.
CGCCTGCCCGACGTCGGCATCTCCCGGCGACACGCCCGGCTGGATTTCGATGGCGGCCAGGTCGTGCTGACCGATCTGGGGTCGACCAACGGCACCATGGTCAACGGTCAGCGGGTCTCCGCCGTCGCCCTCAACCCGGGTGACATGGTCCAGCTCGGCACCACGACGCTGACCTTCCGCGTGGACGGCTGACCCGCCTTGCCGGAACTGGTCATCACCGTTGCCCGGTTCGGATTCCTGATCCTGCTGTGGATCTTCGTGTTCACGGTGGTCGGCGTGATCCGTCGAGACCTGTTCGCGGGGGCCCGGTCCGGTCGCCTGGTGGCGGCGCCACGAGCCGTGGGCGCCTCGACGGGGCAGGCGGCCAAACCGGCGAAGGTGAAGCGGGGTAGGGCGGCACACCAGCTGGTGGTGACCGCCGGCCAGTTGGCCGGCACCCGGATCACTCTCGGTGAAGCGCAGATCACCATCGGTCGGGCCGAGGATTCCACCCTGGTCATCACCGACGACTACGCCTCCGCGCGGCACGCCCGACTCGTGCCGCGCGACGGGCAGTGGTTCGTCGAGGACCTCGGCTCGACTAACGGCACGTACCTCGATCGCGCTAAGGTCACCGGACCAACCCCCGTCCCCCTCGGCGTGCCGATCCGGATCGGCCGCACTTCCCTCGAATTACGGCCATGACTCTGACCCTGCGTTATGCGGCCCACAGCGACCGCGGTCTGATCCGAGACGGCAATCAAGACTCCGTCTACGCCGGGCCGCGGCTACTCGCCGTTGCCGACGGCATGGGCGGCATGGCCGCCGGTGACGTCGCCAGCAACATCGTCATCGGTGCCATGGCACCGCTCGACGAGGACGTCCCGGGGGACGCTCTCGTCGACGCGCTGCGTTCGGCCGTGGGCACCGCCAACCAACAACTCCGCGACACGGTGGACGCCAACCCGCAGCTGGAGGGGATGGGCACCACGCTGACGGCGACCCTCTTCTCCGGCAGCAAGCTGGGGATGGTCCACATCGGCGACTCGCGGGCCTACCTGCTGCGCAACGGTGAGTTCGCGCAGATCACCAAGGACGACACGTACGTCCAGATGCTCGTCGACGAGGGGCGGATCAGCGCCGAGGAGGCGAGCAGCCACCCGCAACGGTCGCTGCTGACCCGGGCCCTGGACGGCCGGGACATCGACCCGGAGTACTCGGTGCGCCAGGTTCTCCCAGGTGACCGGTATCTGATCTGCAGCGACGGCCTCTCCGGCGTGGTCAGCGCCGAGACCATCGGCGAGACCCTGCGGGAGTACACCGACCCGCAGCAGTGCGTCGAGCGGCTGGTGCAGCTCGCGCTGCGCGGCGGCGGGCCGGACAACATCACCGTGATCATCGCCGACGCCACCGATCAGGACATCGTCGAGGCGACCCCGATCGTCGGCGGCGCCGCCGCCCGGGACCGGGGCATGGCCACCTCCGCCGACGACTCCACACCGGCCGCCCGGGCCTCCGCGCTCTCCGCGCCACGCCCGGCCGCGCCCGAGGAGCCCGCCGCATCGGACGACGAGCCGGAGCGGCCGAAGCGTCGGCCGGTACGGACCGCCGCCATGGCGCTGGCCCTGCTGGTGATCGTCGGTGGCGGGTCCTTCGCCGGCTGGACGTACACCCAGCGGCAGTACTACGTGGGTGCCACCGAGGAGGGGCAGGTCGCCGTCTTCCGTGGCGTTCAGGGTCAGATCGCCGGGGTGGACCTCTCCACCGTGCACCGCACCAGCGGGACCCGGCTGGACGACCTCACCGTCGCCGCGCAGGACACCGTCAAGGTGGGCATCCGGGCCAAGAGCGAGCCGGACGCCGAGCGCCAGCTCGCCGAGCTGACCAGCGACACCCCGAGCAACCCGAACCTGAAGCCGCTCTGCCCGTCCGACCCGACCGTGGTGGGTGGGACACCGACCCCGGACGGAACGCCCGCGCCGCCGAACGCAGCCCCAGCGCCAACACGCCGGTGACTCCCAACGGTGCCGTGACCACGGGCCCGACCCCCGAGGCCACCGCCACCGTCGGCGCGACCGACCCGACGACCACACCCGACGCCACGCCCTCCGACTCGACACCGCCGACGCTCGACCCGGCCGGTTGCCGGTCTCCTGAGTGAGCGTCGACTGAGATCCCGAGGACTCCACCCGTGACCGTAGCGGCCACACCGGCACCCTCGCCCGCGACCACGGGCGAGCAGTCCGGCGTACGCCTGGCCCGGTCCCGACGCAACGCCGAGCTGTCCCTGCTGCTGCTCGCCATGGTGCTGGTGGCCGCGTACGGGGCGACCGTCGAGGCGAACCTGCTCGACACGGTCACCCCGGACTTCTGGATGCCCGCCGCCGCCCTCGGCGCGGTCTTCCTCGGTCTGCATCTGGTCATCCGCTTCCTCGCGCCGTTCGCCGACCCGGCCCTGTTGCCGGCGGTGGCTCTGCTCAACGGTCTCGGGGTGGGCTTCCTGCGCCGCATCGACCTGGGCGAGGCGCCGGTGGCCGACCGGGAGAGCCTGGCGGTCTTCGCCGGCATCGGGGGGCGGCAGTTGGCGTGGACGCTCGCCTCGGTGATCCTGGCCGCCGGCCTGCTCGCCATCATGCGCGACCACCGATCGGTGTCCCGGTACGCGTACACCCTGGGGTTGGCCGGCATCGTGCTGGTGATGCTCCCGGCGGTACTGCCGTCCAGCATCTCGGAGATCAACGGCGCCAAGCTGTGGATCCGGGTGGGTGGTTTCTCCCTCCAGCCCGGTGAGTTCGCCAAGTTGGCGCTGCTGGTCTTCTTCGCCTACTACCTGGTGCGCAAGCGTGAGGTGCTGTCGCTGGCCAGCCGGCGTCTGCTCGGCATCGACTTCCCCCGTGGGCGCGACCTCGGCCCGGTGGTCGTGGTCTGGTTGATCAGCCTCCTGGTGCTCGTCTTCGAGAAGGACCTGGGCACCTCGCTGCTCTACTTCGGCATGTTCGTGGTGACTCTCTACATCGCCACCGAACGGGTCAGTTGGCTGCTGATCGGTCTGGTCCTCTTCTTCGGCGGCGCCTACCTGGCGTACTTCCTCGGCTCGACGGTCGGCGGCCCGTTCGCCAACTTCTACGTGCGGGCGGAGATCTGGCTGGATCCGTTCGCCGACCCCACCGACAAGGGCTACCAGCTGGTCCAGGGGCTGCTCGCCCTGGGCACGGGTGGGCTCTTCGGCGCGGGGCCGGGCGGCGGCCAGCCGGAGATCCTGCCGGAGGTGCAGAACGACTTCATCTTCGCCGGTATCGGTGAGGAGATCGGTCTCTTCGGGCTCTCCGCGCTGCTGGTGGTCTACCTGCTGATCGTGGAGCGGGGGCTGCGCGCCGCACTCGCGGTACGCGACTCGTTCGGCAAGCTGCTCGCCGGCGGTCTCGCGTTCACCCTCGGCCTCCAGGTCTTCGTGATCGTCGGGGGGATCAGCAAGCTCATCCCGCTGACCGGTCAGACCACCCCGTTCCTGTCCGCCGGTGGTTCGTCGCTGATGGCCAACTGGCTGCTCATCGCGGTGCTGCTGCGGGTCTCCGACGGAGCCCGCCGGCCGGTGACCGGAGGTGGCGGCAAGGCCGCCCGGCCCGCCGGTGGCCCGCCCGAGCAACTGCACGGTGCCCCCACGGAGGTGATCAAGCCGTGAACGCACCCCTGCGCCGCGTCGGCGTCGTCGTCATGGTCCTGTTCGGCCTGCTCTTCGCCAATCTCAACTGGATCCAGGCGTACAAGGCCGACGAGTACCGCACCAGCGACTACAACGGCCGGGTCCAGGTCGCCGAGTACGACCGCAAGCGCGGCAACATCGAGGCCGGCGGCACGGCACTGGCCACCAGCAAGGAAACCACCGGCAAGCTGAAGTTCCAGCGCACCTACCCGGGCGGTGCGAAGTACGCGCAGGTACTCGGCTACAAGCCGGTCAACCTGGCCGACACCGGCATCGAACGGGTGGAGAACGACTTCCTGGCCGGCACCAGCGACCAGCTCATCGGCGACCGGTTCAAGGACATGTTCACCGGCGACCAGACCGGTGGCGGAAACGTGCTGCTCACGCTCTCCAAGCGGGCCCAGGACGTGGCGTACGACCAGCTGCGCAACAACCAGGTGGGGGCCAAGAGGGGCGCGGCCATCGCCATCGACCCGCGGACCGGGGCGGTGCAGGCGCTGGTCTCCATGCCCAGCTTCGACCCGAACCCGCTGGCCAGCCACGACACCTCCCAGGCGGCGGCTGCGTACAACAGGTTGGAGCAGGACCCGGAGGGCCCGCTGAAGAACCGGGCGCTCTCCGAGACGCTGCCGCCGGGCTCCACCTTCAAGATCGTGGTTGCGGCCGCGGCGTTGGAGAACGGCATCACCAAGACCACCCAGATCCCGGCCGGTCCCAGCTACACCCCACCCACCTCCGGTGAGCCGATCCGCAACGCCGCAGCCTCGATCTGCCCGGAGCCGCAGATCAGCCTGCTGGACGCGGTCACCGAGTCGTGCAACACCGGCTTCGCCCAGCTCGGCGTACGGCTCGGCGCCAACACCATCAAGGAGAAGGCCCGCCAGTTCGGCTTCGAGCAGGAGGACCTGACGGTCGGCCAGCTCGGCGAGGGTGGCCTGCCCACCGCGGCCAGCCGGACCGGCAGCATCCAGAACACCGACGGCGGCGACGACCCGGCCGCGCTCGCCCAGTCCTCGATCGGGCAGCGGGACGTCCGGATGACGCCGCTGGAGGGCGCCATGATCGCCGGCGCGGTGGCCCACAACGGCAGCCAGATGCGGCCGTATCTGGTGCGGCAGCTGCTCGCTCCGGACCGGACCACCAGCTACTACACGGCGAAGGCGCGGGAGCTGCGTCAGCCGGTGAGCCCGCAGGTCGCCAGCGACCTGCGCGACATGATGGTCAGCGTGGTCCAGAACGGGACCGGCAAGAAGGCCGCCATCAGCGGCTACACGGTCGGCGGCAAGACCGGTACCGCCCAGTCCGCCCCGGACCGCCCCGACCACGGCTGGTTCATCGGCTTCGTACTGGACAAGAACAAGGAGCCGATCTCCGCGGTCTGCGTGATGCTGGAGCAGGCCGGCCCCGGTGGCAGCGCCGAGGCGGCCCGGATCGGCGGTCAGATCATGCGGGCCGCCATCGCCGACCCCGGGGGTCGCTGACATGCTCAGCCCCGGCGTCCAGCTCGGCAACCGCTACCGTCTCGACGAGCGGATCGCCAGCGGCGGCATGGGTGACGTGTGGCGTGGCACCGACCAGGTGCTCGGGCGGACGGTCGCGGTGAAGAGCCTGCTCCCCGCGCTACTCGACGACCCGGACTTCGCCGAGCGGTTCCGCGGCGAGGCCCGGACCATGGCCACCATCAACCACCCGGGCGTGGTGGACGTCTACGACTTCGGCAACGACCAGCAGATCGCGTTCCTGGTCATGGAGTACGTCGAGGGCGACGCCCTGTCGTCGACGCTGAGCCGGGTCGGTCGGCTCACTCCGGCCCGGACGATGGCCCTCGTCGCGCAGGCCGCGGACGCGCTGCACGCCGCGCACGAGAAGGGCATCGTGCACCGCGACGTGAAGCCGGGCAACCTGCTGGTCCGGCCGAACGGGACGCTGGTGCTCACCGACTTCGGCATCGCCCGCTCCGACCTGGTGGGCCAGCTCACCGCCGCCGGTTCGGTGCTGGGCACCGCCTCGTACATCTCGCCGGAGCAGGCCACCGGCGGTGTCGCCACCCCGGCGTCCGACGTGTACGCGCTCGGCGTGGTCGCGTACCAGTGCCTGGCCGGGCGGCGCCCGTTCGAGGGCGACAACCCGCTCGACATCGCCATGCGGCACGTGCGGGAGACGCCCCGACCACTGCCCGCGGACATTCCGCCGCAGGTCAGGGCAGTGGTGGAACGAGCGTTGGCCAAGGACCCGGCCGCGCGCTGGCCCAGCGCCGCAGCCCTCGCCAGCGTCGCGCGCCAGCTCAAGGCCGCGCTCTCCCAGCAGGCCCGCGGCGGCGGTCACCCGGGGCCGGTCTCCGGGGCGCCGGCCTCACCGGCCGCGCCCGGTCGGGCGCAGGTGCCGCAGTCGCAGCAGCACCACCGCCCATCGGAAGCCGCCCTGGCCTCGGTCCGTGCCCGCACGCCGGGACACCTTCGGCGGGCCGATCGCGCCGCCCTGCTCGACGCCCCGCCGCTCGCCGACTGCG
>NZ_JAEVHM010000144.1 GCF_016802865.1 Micromonospora parastrephiae
GTCGGTGTGGCCGACGGCGCCGCCGGCTGCTCGCCGGTCGACCAGATCGCCGGCGGCGTCGGCGCGGCGCCCTCCGGCGGCACCCCCGGCCGGGTGGTCGCGCAGCCGGCGGCAAGCACCGGGGCGAGCAACAGCAGGATGGGGTACGCCGGACGCGCGCGGCGACCGATCGTCGGCGAGGGCATCCGGTCATCCTGGCAGAGCCGGTACCGTGGGCACGAACGGCGCGCGTAACGGAGGGCAGCGACGGTGACCATCGCCCGACCCGACCCCGTCCCGGATCCCGGCGCAGCCCGCCCGGTGCCGCGTGCCCCGTCGGGGCTCTTCCCGGCCGGGCCGCCGACCCGACCCACCTACCGCGAACCGCACCCGGTCACCGGCGGTGGTGTAGCCGCCGGAGGGGGCGCGGCGGCCGGTTGGCTGCTGCTGTTCGGCCTGCTCGGCACCGACGTGCCCAGCTACGCGTGGTGGACGGTGATCGCCGGCCTGCTGGCCTGGATCACCGCGCTGGTGCTGGTCCGGTACGGCGACCGGGGGGTGGCCACCGGCGTCGCCATCGTCACCGCCGGTGCTTGGAGCATCGCTGCGGCCGTGGTGGCGGTCCGCTGGGCCACCAGCGGTGACTGGCCGCTGTGGTGAACGTGTCGGACAGCTCCCGCAACGGCCGCAGTTGACTGCGCGGTGTGCCCGGTTGGCTGCGTAGCGAACGCCGTCTTGACGTGGCCGCCGAGACTCGGCACGCTCGGCACTATGGCCTGGACCACCCCGCGGCAGGACCCGGATCGCAGCCGCCGCCGCCTGCAGTTGCTCGCCGAGCTGGCGGGAGCCCGGGCGGTACGCCAGCGCAGCCGGCCGCAGCGACAGCGCACCGAGCGTCTGCGCCAGCTCATCGCCACCCGCCGTCGGGTAGCCGGCTGATCCGACTTTGTCAGGAATGACCGGCCTGTCGGGGCGTTGACCGGTCGCCTGCCGATCCGACCGGCTAACGTGCACGCGTAACGAGTCGGCGCTGTGCCGAGGGGCTATTGGGGGGACCGTGTCGTACTTCGCTGCGGCCGTGGTGCGCGACGACAGTGGCTGGACCGCCGCCGAGGTCAGCCTGCGCGGCGCCACCGACATCGACGAGGTCGCCGACCGACTGCGCGACGTCGATCTGGAAGCCGACGTGTCGCTGCTCTTCGTCGAGGCGGACGACGCGTACCTGGTGATCCTGCGCCTCGACGAGGGCGAGGACCTGCGGGTGTTCGGGTCGGACTCGGCGTTCGCCGAGGAGTCCCGGCTGGGTTCGCTGCTGGTCGGCGACCTGAAGACCTCGGTCACCGGGCTCGACGGCGACGAGGAGCCCCGCCCGGCGGCCAGCGGCGACGACGAGAGCGAACAACCCGTCGTCGACCCGGAGGCCGACCCGGTGGGCGACGCCGATCTGCTGGCCAACCTGGGGATTTCCGCGCAGAAGCTGCTGACCCTGTGCACGCACGAGGGGATGCTCCCGGCGGACGTCACCGCCGAGATCTGCGAGGTGCTCGGCTGCGCCGACGAGGTCGAGGAGCTGCGTGAGGTCTGAGCCGTCCGACGCCACCGACCCGTCGCTGGAGTTGATCCGGCCGGGGCAGCCGACTCCTGGCGCGGTGGGCCGCGCCGGGCCGGGCGCCCACGAGGGGCTGGCCGACCCCGGGGAGATCGGCCGGCGCCAGCGGCACGAACTGTGGATGCGCCGGGCCCTGGAGATCGCCGTCACCGGCCCGCCCGTCGACGACGCGGGCGCCACCGACGTCGACGACGTGCCGGTGGGCGCGGTGCTCTACGGGCCGGACGGCACCGAACTGGCCATCGGGCGCAACGAGCGGGAGCTGACCGGCGACCCCACCGCTCACGCCGAGGTGCTGGCCCTGCGTCGGGCCGCCGAGCGGGCCGGCCGGTGGCGGCTGGACGGCTGCACCCTCGTGGTCACCCTGGAACCGTGCACCATGTGCGCGGGGGCGCTGGTGCTGGCCCGGGTCTCCACTGTCGTCTTCGGCGCGTGGGAGCCGAAGACCGGCGCGGCCGGATCGCTCTGGGACGTGCTGCGGGACCGCCGGCTCAACCACCGGCCCGAGGTCTACGGCGGGGTGCTGGAGGCCGAGACGGCCGCCGTCCTGCGGGCGTTCTTCCGCTGAGCCGGCCGCCGCTCAGGCCGGCGGCAGGGTGACCGTGACGACCAGGCCGCCGGCCGGTCGGGGCTGCGCCTCGGCGGTGCCACCGTGGGCACGGGCCACCGCGCGGACGATGGACAGCCCCAACCCGAAGCCCCGCGCGCCGGCGACGCGCTCCCGCGACAGCCGGCGGAACGGTTGGAACATCGTCTCGACGTCGTAGCCGGGGATCACCGGGCCGGTGTTGGTCACCGTGAGCGTGGGCCGCCCGTTGACCGGGCCGGTGCGCACCTCCACCCAGCCGTCGGCGGGCAGGTTGTGCCGCAGCGCGTTCTCCACCAGGTTGAACGTGAGCCGTTCCAGCAGCACCGGGTCGCCGCTGGTCGGCGCCGACGTCAGCGACCGGCGCACCGGGATGTCCGGCGCCTGCTTCCCCGCCTGGTCCGTCGCGTGCGCGCAGACCTCCGCCAGGTCGACCGGCGTACGCTCGGTCAGCTCGTTCTCCGAGTCGGCGAGGGTCAGCAGCCCGTCGATGAGCCGCTCGTGCCGTTCGTTGACCGCCAGCAGCGACTCGCCCAGCCGGCGGGTCTCCGCCGAGGCGTCCGGCCGGGTCACCGCCAACTCCACCAGGGCGCGGTTCAGCGCCAACGGGGTACGCAGCTCGTGCGACGCGTTCGCCACGAACCGGCGCTGCCCGTCGAAGGAGCGGTCCAACCGTTCCAGCATCTCGTCGAACGTGTCGGCGAGTTCGCGTACCTCGTCGCGGGGGCCGGTCAGCGCGATCCGCTCGTGCAGGCCACGCCCTGCGGTGTCCGCGCCGGCGATCCGCCGCGCAGTGTCGGTGACCTGGTGCAACGGCTGCAACGCCCGCCCGGCGAGCAGCCAACCGAACGCGATCGCCACCGCCGACACCACGATCAACGCGATACCGCCCTGGGTGAGCAGCGACTCCAACGCGTTGCGCTTCGCCTCGTTCTGCGCCTCCTGGACCAGGGTGCGGAGCGTCTCGATGTTCTGCCCGCCACCCGAGTTGGGTGTCGTCACGGTCACCGGCAGGTCGCGCAGTTTCACCCCGAACGGCTGCGGCATCCGCTGATCCACCAGCACGTACGTGACGGCGAGCAGCACCACCCCGGCCAGCAGGAAGAGCCCTCCGTAGATGAGGGTGAGCCGGGCGCGGATCGTCAGGCGTTTCATCGGATCCGGTACCCCGCCCCCGGCACCGTCTCGATCACCGGCGGGTCGCCGAGCTTACGGCGCAGCTTCATCATGGTGACCCGGACCACGTTGGTGAAGGGGTCGATGTGCTCGTCCCAGGCGCGTTCCAGCAGGTCCTCGGCGGACACCACCGCGCCGTCGGCGCGCAGCAGCTCGGCCAGCACCGCGAACTCCTTGCGGGACAGCGCCACGTGCCGGTCGTCGCGGCGCACCTCGTGCCGGGCCGGGTCGAGCTGGATGCCGGCGCGGCGCAGCGTCGGCGGGGCGGCCGGACGGCTGCGGCGGGTCAGCGCGTGCACCCGCGCCGACAGCTCCACCAGGGCGAACGGTTTGGTCAGGTAGTCGTCCGCGCCGAGCGCCAGCCCTGCCACCCGCTCCCGGACCGCCGCCGCGGCGGTCAGCATCAACACCCGGGTGTCCCCGCCCGCGTCCACGATCGCCCGGCACACGTCGTCGCCGTGCACCACCGGCAGGTCCCGGTCCAGGACCACCACGGCGTATTCGTTGACGCCGAGTCGCTCCAACGCGGCGTCCCCGTCGTACGCCACGTCGACCGCGAACGACTCCCGGCGCAGCCACTCGGCGATGGCGTCCGCCAGCACGTTCTCGTCCTCGACCACCAGCACTCTCACCCGTCCATGGTCCCCGGCGCGGGGTAACGGCGGCGTAACCGCGCACGGTTACGCCCGGGATACGCCCGCTGCCGTGCACTGGGTGCCGACGTCCGGCGATCCGCGCCGGACCCGGAAGCGGAAGCGGAGACCATGCGACGACAGATGCTTGCGATACCCGCCCTGCTCGCCCTGGCGCTGGCCGGGTGCGGCGCGGCGGGCGACGACGGCGGCGGGGTCGCGACCGCCGGCGGTGCGAAGGCCGGTGCCACGGCGAGCGCCACACCGGTCAGCGACTCGGAACGGCAGCTCGCGTTCGCCCGGTGCATGCGGGAGAACGGGGTGGACATGCCGGACCCGGAGGCGGGTGGCCGCCCGGGGTTCCGGTTCGGCGGGGACGTGGATCAGCAGAAGGTCCAGGCGGCCATGGAGAAGTGCCGCGACAAGCTGCCCAACGGTGGGCAGGGGCCGCAGCTCAACCCGGAGCAGGCCGAGCAGATGCGCGCGCTGGCCAAGTGCATGCGGGAGAACGGGGTGCCGGACTTCCCGGACCCGGACGCCGATGGGCGGGTCCAGATCGGGCAGGCCGGCAAGGCGTTCAACATCGGCGACCCGACCATGAAGGCCGCGCTGGAGAAGTGCCGGCAGCTCGCGCCGCAGTTCGGTGGTGGCCGGTGACCGGCGCCACCCGACGCTCGCGGCTGCGGGCCGCCCTCGTCGGCGGGGTCGTCCTGCTGGTCGCCGCCGTCGGCGTGGTGGCCGCGGTGGGCTTCGGCGGCGGCGCCGACGGGACGCCGCCGAGGCCAGCGGCCCGGCGGCCACCGCCGCGATCACCCGGCAGACCCTCGCCGACGCGCAGACCGCCGACGGCGAGTTGGGGTACGGCGCGACGCGTACCGCCACGGCGAAGCTCAGCGGCACCATCACCGGGCTGCCGGCGACCGGGTCGACGGTGCGCCGGGGCAGGGCGCTCTACCTGGTCGACAACGAGGAAGTCGTGCTCCTCTACGGGGGGCTGCCCGCGTACCGGACGCTCGCCCCCGGGGTGGAGGGTCCCGACGTCGCGCAGTTCGAGCGGAACCTGAAGGCGCTCGGCTACGGCGGTTTCACGGTCGACGACGAGTACACCGGTGCCACCGCCGACGCGGTCCGCGACTGGCAGGAGGACCTCGGTCTGGCCGAGACCGGCCGGGTCGAGCAGGGGCGGATCGTCTACGCCGACGGGGAGGTCCGGGTGGAGAGCCACCAGGCCGACGTCGGTGCGCTCGCGCAGCCCGGCCAGGCGGTGCTCACCTACACCGGCACCAGCCGGGTGGTCACCGTCGAGCTGGACGTGGACGACCAGCGGCTCGCGAAGCGGAACGCGAAGGCCACGGTGAAGCTGCCGGACGGCCGGGCGGTCGCCGGCACGATCAGCACGGTCGAGACCGTCATCCAGGCCGGTGCCGCCGGTGCCAACGGGCAGTCCGGCGAGGCCGAGACGAAGATCGAGGTGACCGTCGCGGTGGCCGACCCGAAGGCCCTCGCGGGTTTCGACCAGGCCAGCGCCGACGTCACGTTCACCGCCTCGGAGCGCCGGGACGTGCTCACCGTGCCGGTGGCGGCGCTGCTGGCCCTCGCCGAGGGTGGCTACGGCGTCGAGGTCGTCGACGGCGACGCCAGCCGGATCGTCGCGGTGACCACCGGGTTGTTCGCCGACGGTCGGGTGGAGGTCTCCGGAACGGGGGTCGCCGAGGGCATGACGGTGGTGATTCCGGCGTGACCGGCGACGTGATCGTGCTCGACCGGGTCAGCAAGCGGTACGCCGGCGGGGTCGTCGCGTTGGATGACGTGTCGTTGCGGATCGGCTACGGCGAGCTGGTGGCGATCGTCGGCCCGTCCGGGTCGGGCAAGTCAACCATGCTGCACCTGATCGGCACCCTGGACCGGCCGTCGTCGGGCAGCGTGCTCGTCGACGGGTACGACGCGGCGAAGCTGACCGACCGGGAGCTGTCCGCCTTGCGGGCCACCCGGATCGGCTTCGTGTTCCAGCAGTTCCACCTGGCCCCCGGCGTCCCGGTCGTGGACAACGTGGCCGACGGGCTGCTCTACTCCGGCGTACCCCTCGGGCGGCGGCGCGAACGCGCGGAGGCCGCGTTGGTCCGGGTTGGCCTGGGCCACCGACTCGGGCACCGGCCGCACGAGTTGTCCGGCGGCGAACGTCAGCGGGTGGCCGTGGCGCGGGCGGTGGTCGGCGAGCCCGCGGTGCTGCTCGCCGACGAACCGACCGGCAACCTCGACTCCACCTCCGGTGCCGGGGTGCTGGACCTGCTGCACGAGTTGCACCGGGCCGGCACCACCGTCGTGGTGATCACGCATGACCGGGAGATCGCCGACAGTCTGCCCCGGCAGGTGCGGATGCGCGACGGCGCGGTGCGGCACGACTCGGTCCTCGCGCCGGGCGGGGTCGGCCGATGACGACGACCACCACGACCCGGCTCGTTCCCGCTCGGATGGGTCCCGGGGACGTCCTGCGGGTCGGCGGGGTGGGGCTGCGGACCCGCCCGCTGCGGGCGTTCCTCTCGGCGCTGGGCATCGCGATCGGCATCGCCGCGATGATCGCGGTCGTCGGCATCTCCTCGTCGTCCCGGGCCGAGCTGGACCGGGCGCTCGACGCGCTCGGTACCAACCTGCTCACCGTCGAGCCGGGCAACACCCTCTTCGGTGCGGACGCGCAGCTGCCCGAGGAGTCGGTGGCCATGATCGGGCGGATCGGCCCGGTGACCGAGGTGTCCGCGACCGGGCAGGTCTCCGACGCCAAGGTCTACCGCTCGGACCGGATCCCCACGGCCGAGACGGGCGGCATCGCCACCCGGGCGGCCCGGCTGGACCTGCTCGGCACGGTCGGGGCCGAGTTGACCAGCGGGGCGTGGCTCAACGAGCGACCGCCCGCTATCCGGCGGTCGTCCTCGGCGCCACCGCCGCGCGGCGGCTCGGGATCAGCACGGCAAACCCGCAGGTGCAGGTGTGGCTGGGTGGGCGGTGGTTCACCGTGGTCGGCGTCCTCGCGCCCGCGCCGCTCGCTCCGGAGTTGGACACCTCGGCGTTGGTCGGCTGGTCGGCGGCGACCGACTACCTGGGCTTCGACGGCCATCCGACCACCGTCTACACCCGGGCGCAGGAGTCGCAGGTCGAGGCCGTCCGGTCGGTGCTCGGGGCCACCGCCAACCCGGACGCGCCCAACGAGGTGGAGGTGTCCCGGCCGTCCGACGCGCTGGCCGCCGCCGAGGCGACCGACGCCGCGTTCACCGGGCTGCTGCTGGGCCTGGGCGCGGTCGCCCTGCTCGTCGGAGGGGTCGGCGTGGCGAACACGATGGTGATCTCGGTGCTGGAGCGGCGGGCCGAGATCGGTCTGCGCCGCTCGCTCGGGGCCACCCGCGGTCAGGTGCGCACCCAGTTCCTCGCCGAATCGCTGCTGCTCTCCGCGCTCGGCGGGGTCGGCGGGGTGCTGCTGGGCATCCTGGTCACCTCGGGGTACGCGCTGTCCCAGGGCTGGCCGACCGTGGTGCCGGCCTGGGCGATGCTCGGCGGGGTGGCCGCCACGCTGATCATCGGCGGCTTCGCCGGCCTGTACCCCGCGGTGCGGGCCGCCCGCCTCTCCCCGACGGAGGCGCTGACCGCCGTCTGACTCGGGCGGTCGGGCGGGCTGATGCGAAAGAGCGTGATGACTGTGCGGCATATTTATGCCACACAGTCATCACGCTCGTTGTGGTGTTGCCGCCCCGACGGGTCAGGCGATGATCGTGTCGAGGGCGATCTCGACCATCTGGCTGAAGGTCTGCTCCCGCTCCTCCGAGGTGGTCTTCTCGCCGGTCTTGATGTGGTCGCTGACGGTCAGCACGGTCAGCGCCCGAGCCTTGAAGCGGGCCGCGATCGTGTAGAGCGCCGCCGACTCCATCTCCACCGCCAGCACGCCGTAGTCGGCGAGCGTGTCGTAGAGGTCCGGCCGGTCCGTGTAGAAGGCGTCCGCCGCCAGGATCGGTCCGACGTGCATGGTGATGCCGCGCCGCTCGGCCACCTCGACCGACGTACGCAGCAGCCCGAAGTCGGCCACCGGCGCGTAGTCGATCAGCCCGTCGAAGCGCATCCGGTTCATGTTCGAGTCGGTGGACGAGCCGATCGCGGCCACCACGTCCCGCAGTTGCAGGTCGGTGCTGAGGGCACCGCACGAGCCGACCCGGATCAGCGTCTTCACGCCGTACTCGTTGATCAGCTCATGGGCGTAGATGGAGGCGGACGGCATGCCCATGCCGGACCCCTGGACGGAAACCTCGACACCGTTCCAGCGGCCGGTGAAGCCCAGCATGCCCCGAACCGTCGAGTAGCAGGTGGCGCCCTCGAGGTAGGTCTCCGCGATCCACTTGGCCCGCAGCGGGTCGCCCGGCATCAGGACCCGCTCGGCGATCTCGCCCGGCTTCGCGCCGATGTGCGTACTCATGGCAAAGATCCTGCCAGGCCGGCTCCAGCGATACCGGTTCGGCGTCGGAACCTGGGGTCCTGTACCCTCGTCGGCGGTGGCGTGTCCGAGTGGCCTAAGGAGCACGCCTCGAAAGCGTGTGAGGGTTAACGCCCTCCGCGGGTTCAAATCCCGCCGCCACCGCCAGTGAGATGCGAAAACGCCCGGTCGATCCGCGAGGATCGGCCGGGCGTTCTTCGCTCAGAGCTGCTGCTCGCCGCCGTCGACGAACAGCTCGCCACCGGTCATGAAGCTGCCCTGCCCTGCTCCGCGCCGCCAGCCGCCTGGCCGGCGAACGAGCCCTCGCCGACCGGTTCGGTCGCGCGGTCGCCGAAGGTGACCTACCTGCCGATGCCGACCCGGCCGCGCTGGCCCGCTTCGTCATGATCGTCACCGAGGGGCACGCGATACACGCCGCCGCCGGTGTCAGCCGCGAGGACCTGCGGCAGGCGGCGGAGATCGCGCTCACCGGCTTCGTCGCCGCGTCCGGGGCGCGGCTACCCGAGCACGCCACCGACCCGGCCTGAGTGGACTGTTGCTCGGCACCGGGTCGATCAGCAGGGGCCGACGCCCTCGTCGAAGAGGCGGCGGGCCCAGTCGGCGTACCCCGCGACGGTTTTTCGGACCGTGCGCCCGTCGTGCAGGAACAGGTACGCGCGGTCGCCGCTGCGGGCGAGCAACCCGTCGAGCCGGTGCGTCCCCTGTGGAGCGCGCAGGCGGGTGACCGACGGATAGCGGGCCCAGACCTGGTCGAGGGGTGAGCCCGCCGCGATGCCCTCCGGTGTCCGCATCGGGTCACCGACCCAGAGCAGGACCAGTCTGTCTTCGACGAAGACCGGACTGACGGTGTCGTGCCCGGCGAGCATCGGCCCGCAGGTGTCCAGGCCGGTACGCAGGACGCCCCGGCGGGTCAGCTCGTCCTCGGTGTCACCGAACTCGATGTTGCTGAGACCGTTCAGGCCGATGGTCTCCACGCTGCCGGCGGGCCGGCCGGCCGGGCTCGGCCCGGTTGGCGGTACGCCGCTGCCCGCGATCGAGGCAGCCGTCATCAGCGTGGCTATGAACGCAAATTGTCGCAATTTCATGGAATCCCCCAGTCCCCAACGGGACGGGAGCGATCAGGTTGCTGCCGGGCGTCGGATTACTGGTTTTCCCACTGCTCGACCAGTTCATCCCAGTAGTCGGCGCTGAGCCGGCGACGTCCGTGCGCCAACCAGCCCGCGGTGTTCCGCTCCAGGTGCAGCCCCAGTTCGGCGAACGGGTCGATCCACGTGCCCGGTTCCGCGCCGAGCCGGGTCAGCGCCGAGTTGATCGGCCACTGTTCGCGCGGCGAGTCGAAGACCTCATCGAACCGCGGACCCCAGGACAGCGCGCCACCCAGCCACACCACCGCCGACTGGTGGCCGGCGCCGCCGCCGAACTCCGCCTCCAGGTACGCCACCGGCCCCGACCGCGACCAGCCTGCCAGCAGCCCGACCAGCGGCGGCGACAACACCAGCCCGAACGGATGCTCGGCGCTGCGGTCGTCCACCGCGTAGTCCGGCAGCGACCCGGTCAGCTCGACCACCAACTGCGGGGTGACCGGCAGCAACGCGAAGTCCTGGCGAAGCTCGCCGAGGACCGCGTGATCCAGCTCGGCGGTCTGCTCGCGGAGCAACTCCGCGTCCGCGACCACCGCGCTGAGCTGGTAACCCATCGAACCCTCCGCCGTCCACAGCCTGTGGATAGAACATGTGTACGACGGGATTGCGGGTCCGCCGGCCCCTGGAACGGTACCGGTGCATCCGGGGGTCTGGACGGGTCAAACCCGCCCCGGCGGCACGACGGCGCGCACAGTGTCGGCGAGCAGGTGGGGGTGGGAGAGCATCGGGTGGTGGCCGGTGGGTAGTTCGACGGTCCGGGTCGCGCGGGCGGCCTGGGAGCGTTGCAGAGCGGGTGGCGTGGCGCGGTCCTCGGCGCAGACGACCGCCGTCGACGGCAGGTGACGCCAACCCGCGTGGCGGACCGGGGCGGTCAGCACCGAAGCGTCCTGCCGGGTCAGGCGGGCGACCGCACCCTCGACCGCCTGCTCGTCGCAGTCCTGAAGAAACAGCTCGCGCACCGACTCGTGTCGTACGCCAAAAGTGCCGTCCGGGGAGAAGTCCAGGTAGGGGGCTGGCTCCGCCGGGCCGAGGTGAGCCAGGGCCTGCCCGACGTCCGGCAGGAACGAGCTGACGTACACCAGATGAGCGACGTCGCCGGCGTCGGCGGCCTCGGTCGCGACCACCCCGCCGTAGGAGTGCCCCACCAGCACCGCTGGGCCGACCTCGCGCAACACCCGTCGGGTTTCCGCGACGTCCGCCGCGAAGTCAGCCGGGGCATCCGCCACCTCGCCACAGCTCGGTAGCCGGACCGCGACGCTGTCCAGCCCGTCGGCTCGTAACGCGCCAGCGACCCGCGACCACCACCACTCCCCGTCGCGGACGCAGGCCCCGTGCACGAAGACCACTCTCATCGCCGTCTCCCGTCCGGCGGACCCTCAACGGTCCCGCCCGCCACCGACGTTAGACGCAGCAAACCCGGGGACGGCCACGCCCGGGCGGACGTCCTGGCCACGTTGGTCCCCGGGTGGCGCGTGGGCTTGACCCTGGCTCAGGCGCCGGGCGTGGGGGCGTCGGCGCGCAGCAGCCCCTCGGCGCGGAGCTGTTCCCACAGCCCGGCCGGTACGGCGCCGGCGTGCAGATCGGCGTTGCGGATGACCTCGTCCGGAGTGCGCACGCCGACGGTCACGTTGACCACCGCCGGATGCGCGAACGGAAAGGCGATCGCCGCCGCGGGAAGTGTGCTGCCGTGCTGCTCGCAGACCTCGGCGATCCGCGCGGCGCGCGCCACCACGTCCGGCGGGGCGTCCGCGTAGTTGTACTTGGCGTCCGGGCCGGGACGCTCGCGGGCCAGCAGCCCGGAGTTGAAGACCCCCACCGCGATGACGCTCTTGCCCTGCTCGACCGCGGCCGGCAGGACGTCGTCCAGCGCGTCCTGCTCCAGCAGCGTGTACCGGCCCGCCAGCATGACGACATCCGCCGCCGTCTCGCGCAGGAAACGCGTGAGCATCGCCGACTGGTTCATCCCCGCGCCGATGGCCCCGACGACACCCTGGTCACGTAACTCCGCCAGGGCCGGCATGGCCTCGTCGGCGGCCTGCGGCCAGTGGTCGTCCGGATCGTGCACGAACACGACGTCGAACCGGTCGAGCCCGGTACGTTCCAGGCTCGCCTCGATCGAACGCAGCACGCCGTCGCGGCTGTAGTCGCGCTCCGGGCGTACGTCGTCGGGGACGTCGAAACCGTCAACTCCCCGCCCGGCCGGTCGGGCGTTGGGCACCAGGAGGCGGCCGACCTTCGACGAGACCACGAACTCGCCCCGGGGTCGACCCCGCAGGGCGCGGCCCAGTCGCCGCTCGGAGATCCCCAGCCCGTAGTACGGGGCGGTGTCGAAGAATCGGATGCCGCGCTCCCACGCCGTGTCGACGGCCGCCACCGCGTCGTCGTCGCCCACCGCCTGGTAGAGGTTGCCGATCGCGGCGCCGCCGAAGCCCAGTTCCGTCACCTCGACCGGAGTTCCCGCAATACGTCGCCGTCGCATCCGGCCACGCTAGGCCGAGCCCGCCGGATGATCAACCGTCGTCGCGGCGCCGAGCTGGAGGCATGGCTCTCGGCGCAGGGCGCGGAAGCCGTCCAGGTCCTGGGCTGATCGTCCCCGTGCAGACGACTCAGGGCCGGTCCCCGTGGGGCCGGCCCTGTCGTTCGTGCTGCTCAGGCGAGCGGAGGATACGAGATTCGAACTCGTGAGGGTGTTAACCCAACACGCTTTCCAAGCGTGCGCCCTAGGCCTCTAGGCGAATCCTCCGCGAGCCAGGATACAGGCCCCCGTCGGCCAAGCCACCCCACCACCCCCTGAAGATCGACGGGCGGTCGGGTAGGCTGGGCGTCACCTCCCGTGCGGCGGTATCTCGTGAACCTCCCCAGGGCCGGAAGGCAGCAAGGATAAGCGAGCTCTGCCGGGTGCACGGGAGGCCTTTTTGTCTGTGGATCCGGTTGATCCACTCGTCATCGGTGATGTCGGGGCATCCCGGGCACGCGGACACCCCGGTTTCCAGGAAGCCGAGTCGATCAAGCGCGGCAACCCGAGGTGCCCGGCGGGGTGGGTGGTCACCCGCGCCCGACCGGCGCAGAATGGCTCGGTCGAGAGGAGGCGGGACGAGTGACGCTGGCGCTCTACCGCAAGTACCGGCCGCGTACCTTCGCCGAGGTCATCGGGCAGGAACACGTCACCGAGCCGTTGTCGCAGGCGCTGCGCAGCGGGCGGCTCAACCACGCCTACCTCTTCTCCGGCCCACGGGGCTGCGGCAAGACCTCCAGCGCCCGGATCCTGGCCCGCTCGCTCAACTGTGAGCAGGGCCCCACCCCGGAGCCGTGCGGCAATTGCGAGTCGTGCCGCTCGCTGGCCACCGACGGCGCCGGCTCCATCGACGTGATCGAGATCGACGCGGCCAGCCACGGTGGCGTCGACGACGCCCGCGAGCTGCGGGAGCGCGCGTTCTTCGCGCCGGCCAGCAGCCGCTTCAAGATCTACGTCATCGACGAGGCGCACATGGTCTCGACGCAGGGCTTCAACGCCCTGCTCAAGCTCGTCGAGGAGCCTCCGGAATACGTCAAGTTCATCTTCGCCACCACCGAGCCGGAGAAGGTCCTCGGCACGATCAGGTCGCGGACCCACCACTACCCGTTCCGGCTGATCCCGCCGAAGGTGCTCCGCCCCTACCTGGAGCAGCTCACCCAGGCCGAGGGCGTCGCCGTCGAGCCGGCGGTCTTCCCGCTGGTGGTCCGCGCCGGTGGCGGCAGCGCCCGGGACAGCCTCTCGGTGCTCGACCAGCTCATCGCCGGCGCCGGCCCGGAGGGGGTCAGCTATGCGCGGGCCGCCGCTCTGCTCGGCGTCACCGACACCGCGTTGATCGACGAGATGTGCGATGCGCTGGCCGCCGGGGACGGCGCCGCCGCGTACGCCACCGTCGACCGGGTGGCCGAGGCCGGTCACGACCCGCGCCGGTTCGCGTCGGATCTACTGGAGCGGCTGCGCGACCTGATCGTGCTCCAGCAGGTGCCGGACGCCGCCGCGAAGGGCCTCATCGACGGCCCCGCCGACCAGATCGAACGGATGGCCGCGCAGGCCTCGCAGCTCGGCCCCGGCACGCTCTCCCGTTGCGCCGACATCGTGCACGACGGCCTCGTGGAGATGCGCGGCACCACCGCGCCCCGGCTGCTGCTGGAGCTGATCTGCGCCCGGATGCTGCTGCCCGGCGCGGACGACTCCACCGGCGGCCTGCTCCAGCGCCTGGAGCGGATGGAACGCCGGCTCACCCTGGGCGGCGACGCGCCGACCACCCACCCAGGGGTACGCCCACAGCCAGCCACCCCGACCCCGGCTGCCGCAGCCAACCCGACGCCGGTCAACGCCCCGACCTCCGCACCGCCCTGGGAGGTCGACCCGACGGCGTCCCCAACCAGCTCCGCGGCCCAGAGCGCTCCGACCTCGGGTGCTCCGGCGTCCGGCGCCTCGACCGCAGACTCGCCGATCCCGGCGTCGCCCGGTGCGTCAGCGACCACCGCCGGACCGGCACCCGTCTCCCCG
>NZ_JAEVHM010000145.1 GCF_016802865.1 Micromonospora parastrephiae
CCGCCGCGGCGAACGCGCTCGGCACCTTCCTGGTGGACTCCGCGGCCGCCCGAGGTCTGTCCCCCGGCCTCGCCGGCCTCACCCTCACCCTGGGCAGCGCCGTCTGCGTGGTGGCCCGGGTGGGCGCCGGGTGGCTGGCCGACCGTCGGGCCAGCGGCCACGTCGCGCTGATCGCCGCGATGCTGGTGGTCGGCGCGGTCGGTCTGGGCCTGCTCGCGCTGACCGGCGCGGTGCCGCTGGTGGCGGGGGTGGTGCTCGGCTTCGGCCTGGGCTGGGCGTGGCCCGGTCTGATGAACTTCGCGGTGGTACGGCTGCACCCGCAGGCCCCGGCCACCGCCACGTCGATCACCCAGACCGGGGTGTACGCGGGCGGCTGCCTCGGCCCGCTGAGCCTCGGACCGCTCGCCGCACACCTCGGCTATCCGACGATGTGGGTCACGGCGGCGCTGTCCATGCTGCTCGCCGCGGCCCTCATGCTCGTCGGCAGTCGGCTGCTGACAGCCGCCGGCACGGCTCGGAGCGAGAATCAGCTGGTGCGGTCGGCGATGTAGTCGCAGAGCGATTCGAGGGCGCGGCGCGCCGGGCCGTCCGGAAGGGGGGCCAGACGCGCGCGGGCGTCCTCGGCGTAGCTGCGCACGGTCTCCCGCGCCCGCTTGAGCGCCGGGCTCTCCCGGAGCAGCCCCAGCGCCTCCGCGTGCAGGGCGTCGTCAGTCAACGGGCCGGTCGCCAGGATTTCCCGCAGGCGCACCGACGAGGCGTCGGAGTCGTCCGCCGCACGGGCGTAGAGCACCGGCAGAGTCGGAACGCCCTCGCGCAGGTCGGTGCCGGGCGTCTTGCCCGACTGCACCGACTCGGACGCGATGTCCAGCAGGTCGTCGGAGAGCTGGAAGGCCACACCGATCGTCTCGCCGTACCCGGCCAACGCCTCGACGTGCTCCGCCGGAGCCCCACCGAACATCCCGCCGAAACGGGCCGACGTGGCGATCAGCGAGCCGGTCTTCTCGGCGATGACGCTCAGGTAGTGCGCGACCGGGTCGTCGCCGACTCGCGGCCCCACGGTCTCCGCGATCTGACCGTGCACCAGGCGGGCGAAGGTGCGCGCCTGCAACCGCACCGCCTCCGGGCCCAGGTCGGCCGCGATGTCCGCGGCGCGGGCGAAGAGGTAGTCGCCGACCAGGATGGCGACCGAGTTGGTCCAACGCGAGTTGGCACTGGGCGCACCCCGACGAACGGCCGCCTCGTCCATCACGTCGTCGTGGTAGAGCGTCGCCAGGTGAGTGAGCTCCATCACCACCGCGGCCGGGACGACCTGCGCGCCGGCCGGATCACCGAACTGGGCGCCCAGCGACACCAGCAGAGGGCGGAACCGCTTCCCGCCGGCCTCCACCAGATGCCGGGCGGCCTCGGTGACGAACGGATCCGCGCTCGCCACGCTGGCCCGCAGCTCGACCTCCACCGCGTCCAGCAGACCCAGCACGGACGCCTCGACGCGGGGATCGGCGAGATGAAGGCCGAGCGCGCCGAACTGACTCGTGCTCGCCCGACCCCGACGACCGCCGGAGCCGGAGGCACCTGAACGCTCGCCAGCCGGATTCACCACACCATCAACCATGCCACACCCGTTCGACCTGCTCCGGGCCGGGGATACGCACCGGGGCCGGCACGTGAACACGCGCCGACCCCCGGTGATCGATCCTTCGGTCATCGAACGAATTCGGCGGCTCCCGCAGCCAGATCGAGCAGCGGCGCCGGGGCGATGCCCAGCACCAGGGTGGCCAGCACGCCGATCATCAGGGCGGCGGAGGTGAGCCCACCGGGCACGGTGACGGTCGGGGTGGACTCGCCCGGCTCGGAGAGCCACATCAGCACCACGACCCGCAGGTACGGGAACGCCAGCACCATGCTGGTCAGCACGCCGGCGATCACCAGCCAGGTCTGCCCCTCGGCCAGGGCCGGCCCGAAGATCGCGAACTTGCTGGTGAATCCGCTGGTCAACGGGATGCCCGCGAAGGCCAGCAGGATGAACGTGAACAGCCCGGCGAAGAACGGCGAACGCCGACCCAGCCCGGCCCAATGGGACAGGTGGGTGGCCTCCCCGTCGGCGTCGCGCACCAGCGTCACCACCGCGAACGCGGCCAGCACCGAGAACCCGTACGCGACCAGGTAGAACATCGTCCCGGACAGCCCGTCGCGGCTCGGCGCCAGCACACCGACCAGCAGGTAACCGGCGTTGGCGATCGAGGAGTACGCGAGCAGCCGCTTGATGTCGGTCTGGGTGACCGCGAGCACCGCGCCGACCAGCATGGTCAGCACCGCGACCGCGCCGAGCACCGGCGTGAAGTCCCAGCCGGCGTCGGCGAACGCGACGTGGAAGACACGCAGCAGCGCGCCGAACGCGGCGACCTTCGTGCAGGCCGCCATGAAACCGGTGACCGGGGTCGGGGCGCCCTGGTAGACGTCCGGCGTCCACACGTGGAACGGGGCCGCCGCCGCCTTGAAGAGCAACCCGATGGCGAGCAGCGCCATGCCGGCGAAGAGCAGCACCGGGCTGGCCGGCGACTCGGACACCGCCGCGTTGATGGTGGCGAAGTCGACGCCGGCCGTCCGGCCCGGGATCCCGGCGGTGAAGCCGTAGATCAGGGCCACCCCGAACAGGAAGAACGCCGAGGCGTACGCGCCGAGCAGGAAGTACTTCATCGCCGCCTCCTGGCTCAGCAGACGCCGGCGACGAGCCAGCGCGCAGAGCAGGTACAGCGGAAGCGAGAAGACCTCCAGGGCGATGAACATGGTCAGCAGGTCGTTCGCCGCCACGAAGATCAGCATGCCGCCGATCGCGAACGTGGTGAGCGGGTAGACCTCGGTGAGCCCGTTGCGTCCCTCGGCCTGCCGCCGGTCGTCGGCCGACTCGGCGGTCACCGCGGCCTGGGCGACGAACGCGCCGCCCCGCTCCACCGAACGGTCGCCGATCAGCAGCAACGCCATCGCGGCCAGCACGAGGATCGCGCCCTGGAGGAAGAGCGTCGGCCCGTCCACCGCGAGGGCCCGGCCGGCGGTGAGCATCCGGTCGTCGGCGTTGAAGACCACCATGGTCAGCGCGGCGAGCACCGCCAGCAGAGCCAACGTCAACTGCACCAGATGCCGCGAGCGCCGGGGCACGAAGGCCTCGACCAGCACGCCGAGCAACGCGGTGCCCAGCATGATCAGGATCGGGGCGAGCGCCGCGTAGTCGAGCGACGGCAGTTTCAACTCGGTCACTGTGCCGACCTTTCGTTCGCGACTGCGGGGCTCCGCTGCGCTGCACTCCTCGCGCTCACCGGTGCGCCTCCTGGACGGTGCCCACCGATGGGGCGGGGTCGGACTTGCCGATGTCGTCCATGGTCGCCTGGACGGCCGGGTTGATCACGTCCGTGACCGGCTTGGGGTAGAAGCCGAGCAGCACGATCAGCGCGATCAGCGGGGCGACCACGGCCTTCTCGCGCAGGTTGAGGTCCCGGCGCATGCCGTCGACCTCGGTCAGCGCCGGGTTGAGCGTGCCCTGCGTGGTGCGCTGCACCATCCACAGCACGTACGCCGCGGCCAGGATGATGCCGAGCGTCGCGATGACCGCGACCGGCTTGTTCACCGTGAACGTGCCGATCAGCACCAGGAACTCGGAGATGAACGGCGCGGTTCCGGGCAGCGCGAGTGAGGCGAGACCGGCGAAGAACAGCACCCCGGCGAGCAGCGGAACGAGCTTGCCCGCCCCACCGAAGTCGCTGATCAGCGCCGAACCACGCCGGGAGATCAGCATGCCCACCACCAGGAAGAGCAGGCCGGTGGCCAGACCGTGGTTGAGCATGTAGAGCACCGCGCCCGTGCCGGCCTGCGTGGTGAACGCGAAGATGCCCACCCCGATGAACCCGAAGTGCGCGATAGAGGTGTACGACACCAGCCGCTTGAGGTCGTTCTGGCCGACCGCCAGCAGCGCGGCGTAGACGATGCCGATCACGCCCAGCGCCAGCGCCCACGGCGCGAACCACTTCGACGCCTCGGGGAACAGCGGCAGGCAGTAGCGCAGGATGCCGAACGTGCCGACCTTGTCCAGCACGCCGACGAGCAGCGCCGCCGCGCCCGCCGGGGCGGCGCCACCGGCGTCCGGCAGCCAGGTGTGGAACGGGAAGAACGGCGCCTTGATGGCGAACGCGAGGAAGAAGCCGAGGAACAGCCAACGCTCGGTGCCGGTGCTGATGTCCACCTGCGACAGCGCCTGCCAGTCGAAGGTCTTCCCGCCGACCACCCAGAGGCCGATCACCGCGGCCAGCATGAACAGACCGCCGACGAGCGAGTAGAGGAAGAACTTCACCGCCGCGTACTGCCGCTGGTGGCCGCCGTAGCTGCCGATGAGGAAGTACATCGGCACCAGCATGACCTCGAAGAACACGTAGAACAGGAAGACGTCGGCGGCCGCGAAGACGCCGATCATCGTGCATTCGAGGGCCAGCAGCAGCGCGAAGTAGACCGGCACCGACCGCTTCGACGACTCCGCGTCGTGCCAGGACGCCAGGATCACCAGCGGCACCAGCACCGCGATCAGCATCAGCATCACCAACGCGATGCCGTCGGCGGCGAAGGTGAAGCTGACACCCCAGTTCGGGATCCACGAGTACGACTCGCGGAACTGGAACCGGTCACCGCCGGCGTTGAAGCTGGCCCACATCACCACCGACAGCACCAGCACGAGCAGTGACCAGGCGAAGGCCACCTGCTTGGCCAGCTCCGGCCGGTGGCGCGGCAGGAAGGCCACCACCAGGGCGCCCACCAGTGGCGCCACCGTGAGCACCGAGAGGAACGGGAAGTTGGACATTATGCGGCCTTACCTCCGTCGTCACTGCGTGGTCCGCCGGCGGGGGCGGCCGGAAAGAGGTCGATCACGCCAACCACCCCGCCTGCACCGCCAGGAACGCCGCCATCACCAGCAGCGCACCGGCCAGGATCGAGGTGGCGTACGAGCGGACGAAACCGGTCTGCATCCGCCGGAGCCGGCCGGATCCACCGCCGACCGCGGCGGCGAGCCCGTTGACCAGCCCGTCGACGCCCCGGTTGTCGAGGAAGACCAGCGCCCGGGTGAGGAAGATGCCCGGCTTCTCGAAGACCGCTTCGTTCACCGCGTCGGTGTAGAGGTTGCGCCGGGCGGCGGTCACCAGCACACCGGCCGGCTGCGGCGCGGTGGCCGTACCGGCCCGGAACAGGAACCAGGCCAGCCCGGCGCCGAGCACGGTGACCAGCAGCGACAGCGTGGTGATCACGGCGTGCGAGAGGACCGCCTCGTGCTCCGCGTGCTCGCCGCCCAGCCCGGCGGTCGCCGTCAGCCAGTCCGGAACGGACGTGGAGAGCAGGAAACCGGCGCCGACCGAGCCGACCGCCAGCAGGATCAGCGGAATGGTCATCAGCGTCGGTGACTCGTGCGGGTGCTCGATGTCCTCGGTCCACCGCTTCGGGCCGTGGAAGGTGAGCACGAACAGCCGCGTCATGTAGAAGGCGGTCAGCCCGGCGCCGAGCAGCGCCGCACCGCCGAAGAGCCAGGCGGTCCAGTCCTCCCGCTCGAAGGCGGCCACGATGATCGGCTCCTTGGAGAAGAAACCGGAGAACGGGAACATGCCGATGATGGCCAGCCAACCCATCATGAAGGTCAACCAGGTGATCTTCATGTGCTTCGACAGCCCGCCGAAGCGGCGGATGTCCACCTGGTCCCTCATCCCGTGCATGACCGAGCCGGCGCCCAGGAACATGTTGGCCTTGAAGAAGCCGTGCGCCAGCAGGTGCACGATGGCCAGCGCGTACGCCCCACCGCCCAGACCGACACCGAGGAACATGTAGCCGATCTGGCTCACCGTCGACCAGGCGAGCACCCGCTTGATGTCGTCCTTGGCCGCGCCGATGATGCAGCCCATCAGCAGGGTGAGCGCACCGACGCTGACCACCACGAGCTGGAGGGTCGAGTTCGCGGAGAAGATCGGGTTGGAGCGGGCGATCAGGTAGACGCCCGCGGTGACCATGGTGGCGGCGTGGATGAGCGCCGACACCGGGGTCGGGCCCTCCATCGCGTCCGGCAGCCACGCCTGGAGCGGGAACTGGCCGGACTTGCCGGCCGCTCCGAGCAGCAGCAGCAGGCCCAGCACCAGCACGGTGGTGCCGGTCATCGCGCCGACGCCGCTGAACACCTCGTCGTACTGGGTGGTGCCCAGCGTGGCGAACATGATGAAGATGCCGATGGCCAGGCCGGCGTCGCCGACCCGGTTCATCAGGAACGCCTTCTTGCCGGCGGTGGCCGCGCTCGGCCGCCCGTACCAGAAGGAGATCAGCAGGTACGACGCCAGACCGACGCCCTCCCAGCCGAAGTACAACATCACGTAGTTGTTGCCGAGCACCAGCAGCAGCATCGCCGCGACGAACAGGTTGAAGTACGCGAAGAACCGGCGACGGCCCCCGTCGTGCGCCATGTACTCCACCGCGTACAGGTGGATCAGGAAGCCCACCCCGGTGATCAGCAGCACGAAGACCGCGGCGAGCGGGTCGAACAGCAGACCGAAGTCGACCCGGAAGTCACCGACCGCGATGAAGTCCCAGAGGCTCAGCTCGACCGACTTGTTCTCCAGGCCACGCAGCTGGAAGAAGAAGGCCAGGCCGAGCACGAAAGCGGCACCGATGGCGGCGACGCCCAGCCAGTGCCCCCAGCGGTCGGCCCGACGGCCGAGCAGCAGCAGGATGGCCGCGCTGACCAGCGGGATCGCCACCAGCAGCCAGACGCTGCCGAGCAAGCCCGTGGCACCGGCGTACTGCACAGTCTCTTCCACTTGCTTGCCCCTTAGTACTTGAGCAGGTTGGCGTCGTCGACGCTCGCCGAGCGCCGCGTCCGGAAGATGGACATGATGATCGCGAGACCGACCACGACCTCGGCCGCTGCCACCACCATCACGAAGAACGCCATGATCTGACCGTTGAGGTCGCCGTTGATCCGGCTGAAGGTGACCAGCGTCAGGTTGGCCGCGTTGAGCATCAGCTCCACGCACATGAAGAGCACGATCGCGTTGCGCCGGACGAGCACCCCGGCGGCGCCGATGGTGAACAGCACCGCGGCGAGCACCAGGTAGTAGTCAGGCGTCATGGCTGGACTCGCTTTCGTTCGCGACTGCGGGGCTCCGCTTCGCCGCACTCCTCGCGCTCACCGTGCTCGCCTTTCGTTCGCGACTGCGGGGCTCCGCTTCGCTGCACTCCTCGCGCTCACCGGTCCGTCCCCTTCAACGTGGTCTCCTGCGCCGTCAGCTCCCGCACCGGCAGGATGTCGGGCGTGCTCCGCTCGGTGAGCCGGCCGTCCGGCAGCCGCGCCGGGGTGGCCACCGAGGAGGAGGTCGCGAAGACGCCGGGGCCCGGCTTGGGGCCGGGGTAGTTGCCCGGCGCGAAGCGGGCCTTCATGGTCGACGGCTGGTCGACCTTGTCCTGCTTGCGCCGCTCGACGTGCGCGAGCACCATGGCGCCCACCGCCGCGGTGATGAGCAGCGCCGAGGTCAGCTCGAACGCGAAGACGTACTTGGTGAAGAGCAGTCGGGCGATGCCCTGCACGTTGCCCTCCGCGTTGGCCTGCTCCAGGCCGACCGCGGTGGTGCCCTCCAGCGCCCGGTAGAGCGCGCCGCCGACCAGGCCGGCGAAGCCCAATCCCAGCACGATCGCGGCGACGCGCTGGCCGCGCAGCGTCTCGATCAGCGAGTCGGAGGAGTCCCGCCCGACCAGCATCAGCACGAACAGGAAGAGCATCATGATCGCGCCGGTGTAGACGATGATCTGCACCATGCCGATGAACGGCCCGGCCTGGAGCACGTAGAACACGCCCAGGCAGAGCATGGTGAGCACCAGCCAGAGCGCGGAGTGCACCGCGTTGCGGGCGGCCACCATCCCGATCGCGCCGAGCAGGGCGAGCGGCGCGAGGATCCAGAAGGTGACCTCCTCGCCGCCGGACACCCCACCCGCCGCGGCCAGCACCGTAGACATGGTCATGCTCCCTCTCCCTTGCCGGCCGCCGCGCGCTGGGCGGCCTGCTCGGCACCCGGGAACGTCACACCGGGGTGCTCCTCGACCTGGTACCGGCCGGGGCCCATCGGGGACGTCTCGGCACCGGCGGAGGTGCCCGGGTTCTCCAGGGCGCCGACGTAGTAGTCCTTCTCGCTGTCACCCAGGCGCATCGGGTGCGGCGGCTGCTCCATGCCCTCGAGCAGCGGCGCGAGCAACTGCTCCTTCGTGAAGATCAGGTCCTGCCGGTTGTCCCGGGCCAGCTCGTACTCGTTGCTCATGGTCAGCGAACGGGTCGGGCAGGCCTCGATGCACAACCCACAGAAGATGCATCGCGCGTAGTTGATCTGGTAGGTGCTGGCGTACCGCTCACCCGGCGAGAAGCGCTGCTCGTCGGTGTTGTCGCCGCCCTCGACGTAGATCGCGTCCGCCGGGCAGGCCCAGGCGCACAGCTCGCAGCCGATGCACTTCTCCAGGCCGTCCGGGTGCCGGTTGAGGATGTGCCGCCCGTGGTAGCGCGGCGCCGACACCGGCGGCTTGAACGGGTAGTCGGTGGTGACGACCTTCCTGAACATGTGCGAGAAGGTGACACCGAATCCCTTGAACGTTCCGGTGATCGCGCCCACGTCACACCTCCCTGGAGTCCGAGCCGGCGACGATGTTGGCCGGCTCCCGCTCGGCGACCACGCGCGTGATACGCGGGCTCGGTGGTACCTGTAGATCCATCGGTGGCAGCGGGAAACTCCCGTACGGCCGGTTGTCCGCCTGCTCCTGCGGAGTCGGCTTCGGCTGCGGGCGACGGCTGGGCCAAAACAGCGTGGCGATCAGCAGCACGCCGGCAGGGATGCCGACAGCGATGAGCTTGCCGCGCGAGTCCCAGTCCTCGATGGAGCGCAGGCCCGACAGGACCAGGATCCAGACCAGGTTGATCGGCAGCAGCACCTTCCAACCGAAGCGCATGAACTGGTCGTAGCGCAGCCGGGGCAGCGTGCCGCGCAGCCACACGAACACGAAGACCAGCGCGATCACCTTGCCGAAGAACCAGAGCATCGGCCACCAACCGGAGTTGGCGCCCTCCCACAGGGTGATCGGCCAGGGCGCCCGCCACCCGCCCAGGAACAGCGTGGTGGTGACCGCGGACATCGTCACCATCGCGACGTACTCGCTGAGCATGAAGAGCGCGAACTTCAGCGAGCTGTACTCGGTCATGAAGCCGGCGACCAGCTCGGACTCGGCCTCGGGCAGGTCGAACGGCGCCCGGTTGGTCTCACCCACGGTGGCGATGAAGAAGATGATGAAGCTGGGCAGCAACAGGATCGCGTACCAGCCCGGCGCCGGGATATCGGTGCCGAAGATGGACAGCTGGGTGCCGTCGCCCTGTGCGGCGACGATCCCGCTGGTGCTCATCGTGCCGGCGGTCATGAACACCGCGACGATGGAGAGGCCCATGGCAACCTCGTAGGAGATCATCTGGGCGCTCGACCGCAGACCACCGAGCAGCGGGTACGTCGAGCCGGAGGCCCAGCCGCCCAGCACGATGCCGTAGACGCCCATCGAGGAGCAGGCCAGCAGCAGCAGCACCGCCACCGGAACGTCGGTGACCTGCAACGGCGTGTGGTGGCCGGCGATGCTCACCATCGGGCCGAACGGCACCACCGACAGCGCGGTGACCGCGCAGATCACCGAGATGGTCGGGGCGAAGAAGTAGACGACCTTGTCGGCCGCCTTCGGCAGGATGTCCTCCTTGAAGGCCATCTTCAGGCCGTCGGCGAGGGTCTGCAGCAGGCCGAACGGGCCGACCTGGTTGGGGCCGGGCCGCACCTGCATGTAGCCCACCACGCGCCGCTCGAACCAGACGCCGAGCAGGGTGGCCAGCAGACCGAAGGCGAACGCGAAGACGATCTTGCCGAGGACCAGCCACCACGGATCCCGACCGAAGTCGGCCAGCGTCGGATCCTGGGCGAGGTAGGAGGGACTCACTGTGCCCACCTTTCGTTCGCGACTGCGGGGCTCACTCGCTGCGCTCGTGCACTCCTCGCACTCACTGGTTACCCCCAGCGTTGAGGAGCGGACCCGGGAGACCGGTCTCGTCGGCCGCGACCCGCCCGGCCGGGACGGCCGCGCTCTGTGCGGGGACGGAGATCCGGACGACCGCGCCGGACGTCGCCCCGAGGCTGCGTCGCAGGGTCGAACCGGGTGAGTTGGTCGGCAACCAGACCACGCCGTCCGGCATCTCGGTCAGCTCGGCCGGCAGGGTCAGCGCGCCCCGGTCGGTACCGACGGTGACCGCGTCCCCGTCGGCCACACCGAGCGCCTCGGCGGTGCCCTTGCCCAGCCGGACGACCGGCGGGCGGGCGGTGCCGGCGAGGTGCTCGTCGCCGTCGGTCAGGGTGCCGAGATCGACCAGCTGGTGCCAGGTGGCCAGCACGGCCTCCCCGGCGCCCGGGTGCGGCACCGCGCCCGGCGACACCGACGGGGCAGCCGGCCGGGACGTACGCGTGGTCGGCAACGAGGCCAGCTCACGACGCACACTCAGCACGTCGGCGGTGCCGAGCCGCACGTCGAGCAGCGCGGCCAGCGCGTCGAGCACCCGGCCGTCGCTCATCGCGGCCGTGTTCAGCACCGCCTCGAACGGACGCAGCCGACCCTCCCAGTCCAGGAAGCTGCCGGCCTTCTCGACCACCGGGGCGACCGGCAGCACCACGTTCGCCCGCCGGGTCACCGCGCTGGCGCGCAGCTCCAGGCTGACCAGGAACGGCACCGCGTCCAGGGCGGCCTCGGCCAGCCGTGGGTCGGCCAGGTCGGCCGGGTCCACACCGCCGACCACCAGGGCGCCCAGCTGCCCCTTGGCCGCGGCCGCCAGGATCTGGTCGGTGTCCCGACCGCCCTGGCTCGGGATCACCCCGGCCGGGATGTCCCACGCCTCGCCCAGCTCGGCCCGCGCGGCCGGCTCGGTGACCAGTCGGCCACCGGGGAGCAGGTTCGGCAGGCAGCCGGCGTCGACCGCGCCGCGGTCACCCGCGCGTCGTGGCACCCAGGCCAGCTTCGCGCCGGTACGCCGCGCCACGTTCGCCGCCGCGGAGAGCCCGCCCGGCACGCTGGCCAGACGCTCCCCGACGATCAGGATCGCGCCCGGGGCGCTCAACGCCTCGGTGACCGTGGCGTGCTCGGCGAGCACGCTGGCCTCCTCGCCCGGCACCACCCGGGCCAGCTTGGCACCGAGCTTCTCCAGGCCGCGGGTGGCGAACGGCGCCAACGCGTACACCGTCAGGGTCTTCTTCAGGTACGCCTTGCGCAGCCGAAGGAAGAGGATGGGGCACTCCTCCTCCGGCTCCAGGCCGACCAGCACCACCGCCGGCGCGTTCTCCACGTCGGTGTAGGTGACGTCGGTGACCCCGGCGACCGAGCTGGCCAGGAAGTCGGCCTCCTCGCGGGAGACCGGCCGGGCCCGGAAGTCGATGTCGTTGGTGTTCAGGGCGACCCGGGCGAACTTGGCGTACGCGTAGGCGTCCTCGACGGTCAGCCGACCGCCGGTGAGCACCGCCGTGCCCTGCCCACCTTCCCGGGCCGCGTGCAGCCCCTCGGCGGCCACGGTGAGCGCCTCACTCCAGGACGCCTCCCGCAGCTCACCGGTGCGCTCGTCGCGGACCAGCGGGGTGGTCAGCCGGTCGGTGGCGCGGGTGTACTGGAAGCCCCAGCGGCCCTTGTCGCAGTTCCACTCCTCGTTGACCTCCGGCTCGTCACCGGCCAGCCGGCGCAGCACCTTGCCGCGCCGCCAGTCGGTGCGCTGCCCACAGCCGGCCGAGCAGTGCTCGCAGACGCTGGGGCTGGACACCAGGTCGAACGGGCGGGCGCGGAACCGGTACTGGGCACCGGTCAGCGCACCCACCGGGCAGATCTGCACGGTGTTGCCGGAGAAGTAGGAGTTGAACGGGACGTCACCGGCGTCGCCCTGCTCGCCGTACGCGTCGTCCCGGTAGATGTTGATCTCCTCGGCGGACGACCGGCCCATCAGGTCGATGAACTTGTCGCCGGCGATCTCCTCGGAGAACCGGGTGCACCGCTGGCAGAGCACGCAACGCTCGCGGTCCAGCAGCACCTGGCTGCTGATCGCCATCGGCTTCTCGTACTCCCGCTTGTGCTCGTGGAAGCGCGAGTCGGTGCGGCCGGTGGACATCGCCTGGTTCTGTAGGGGGCATTCGCCGCCCTTGTCACACATCGGGCAGTCCAGCGGGTGGTTGAGCAGCAGCAGCTCCATCACCCCCTCCTGCGCCTTCTTGGCGACCGGGGAGGTGAGCTGCGTCCGCACGACCATGCCGTCGGCGACGGTCTGGGTGCAGGAGGCCACCGGCTTGCGCTGCCCCTCCACCTCGACGAGGCACTGGCGGCACGCGCCGGCCGGAGCCAGCAGCGGATGGTCGCAGAACCGGGGGATCTCGGTGCCGATCTGCTCGGCGGCCCGGATCAGCAGCGTCCCCTTCGGGGCGGTGACCTCGACGCCGTCGATGGTGAGGGTGACGGTCTCGGTCTGCTTGGCAACGTCGGTCATTAGTGGGCTCCCACCAGCTGCTTGTCCGACAGCTTCGGTGCGGTACGTCCCTCGATGTAGTCGAGGTAGTCCTGCTTGAAGTACTTCAGCGACGAGGTCACCGAGCTGGTCGCGCCGTCACCGAGACCGCAGAACGAACGGCCGAGGATGTTGTCGCAGGTGTCCAGAAGGGTGTCCAGGTCCTCGTGGGTGCCCTGACCGGAGAGGATCCGCCGGTAGACCCGGACCATCCAGTAGTTGCCCTCGCGGCACGGGGTGCACTTGCCACACGACTCGTGGTGGTAGAACTCCAGCCACCGGTACGTCGCGTAGACCGGGCAGTCCTGGTCGGAGAAGATCTGGGTGGCCGTGGTGCCCAGGATCGAGCCGGCCGCCGCCACCCCCTCGAAGTCCAGTGGCACGTCCAGGTGCTCGGCCGCGAGCAGCGGGGTCGACGAGCCACCCGGCGTCCAGAACCGCAGGTTGTGACCGGGCTGCATCCCACCGGCCAGCTCCAGCAGCTCGCGCAGCGTGACACCCATCGAGCACTCGTACTGGCCGGGGTTGGCGACCCGGCCGGAGAGCGAGTAGATCATCGGCCCGGAGGACTTCTCGGTGCCCATGGTCTTCCACCAGTCGGCGCCACCGAGCACGATCGGCGGCACGCTGGCGATGGTGCCGACGTTGTTCACCACCGTCGGGCTGGCGTACAGGCCGTGGGTGGCCGGGAACGGCGGACGCAGCCGGGGCTGACCCCGGAACCCCTCCAGGGAGTCCAGCAGCGCCGTCTCCTCACCGCAGATGTACGCCCCGGCGCCGGAGTGCACCACCAGCTCCAGGTCGTAGCCGCTGCGCAGGATGTTCCGGCCGAGGTAGCCCTTGTCGTACGCCTCCTGGACCGCGTTGCGCAGCCGGCGCGCGGCGTGCACCGCCTCGCCCCGGATGTAGATGTAGGCGCGGCTGGCCCGGATCGCGTACGAGGCGATGATGACGCCCTCGACCAGCGCGTGCGGGTCGTGGGTCATCAGCGGCAGGTCCTTGCAGGTGCCCGGCTCGCCCTCGTCGGCGTTGACCACCAGATAATGAGGAACCGTCGGCGGATTTCCGCTTGGCTGTTGAGGGATGAAGCCCCACTTGAGACCGGTGGGGAAGCCGGCGCCGCCACGACCGCGCAGCCCGGAGTCCTTGATCAGCTGGATCAGGTCGTCCGGGTGGGCCTTGAGCGCCTTGCGCAGCGCGGCGTAGCCGTCGAGCTGCTCGTAGGTGCCGATCCGCCAGGCGTCCGGCGACAGCCAGCGCTTGGTCAGCACCGGCGTCAGCTTGGCCAACGTCTCCGGGCGGGGAGTGGTCACTTCTGGGCCCCCGTTTCGCTCGCGTCCGCCGGTCCGGCGCCGTCGGCGTCCGTGCCAGCTTTCGCTTCGGTGAGGTTGCGCTCCTGCGCCCCGGCCTCGTCGCCGGCGGGCTTACCGTCGCCGGCCGGCGCGTTGGCCGCCACGCCG
>NZ_JAEVHM010000146.1 GCF_016802865.1 Micromonospora parastrephiae
GGCGGCGGCACCGGCACGCCGACGGCCGGCGCGCCATTGGGCGGCGGCTCGGTCGCCGGGGCGCGGGTGACCGTCACCGGTCAGGCCCGGCCGTTACGGGTGAGAACGAAACCCAGCGGGGTGACCCCGGCGGCGCGCAGCCGCTCCACGAGGCGCCGCAGGTCGACCTGGCGGGTGCGGTCCCGCTCGACCACCACCACCGCGCTGCCCTGCCGGGCCACCGCGACGCCGCGCTCGTCGGACTCGGCCGGTGGAGCGTTGAACAGCACCAGCCCGTGGTCCGCGCCCTGCCGCCAGGTGCCGAACCGGACGCCACCCACCCCCACGCTCACCTCGTCCGGGGAGGCGACCCGACCGTTCTCCGGCCGGGCGGGAGCCACCCGGGGCAGCGTGAGCGTGGAGTCCGGGTCGGTGGACGGGGCGGGCGCCGGGCGGATGCGGGGAGGGGCGGCGGGTGGGCACGTTCTCCGGGGCGGGTGTCGTGGCCGGCAGGCTGCCGGCCGGGCGGGGCTTGGGCACGGCCGGCCGGGACGGGTCGATGGGCAGCCGCCCCCGGTCGGCGAGCACCGCGGCCCGCAGCCGCTCGGTACGCCCGCTGTCGTCGGCGACGAAGACCTCCCTACCGTCGGCGGCGAGCGCCACCGCGAGCCCGGCGGTGAGCGACGTGGCGTCCTCCCGTGCGGTGAGCAGCGCCACCCGGGCCGGCTGCCGGACCCGCTCGGCCACCGCCATCGCCACGTACCGGACGTCCGCGTCGACGGCACGCGGACTGCCCCGCAAAGGTGGGCGGCGCACCGTGCCGAGCAGCGGCAGGCCGGTGGCCTCCCGACCGTCGGCGACCGAACGGACCCGCCGGTCGGCCGACTCCCAGGCGTACGCGAGCACCACGCCGATCAGCGCGCCGGCGAGCAGGCCGGCGACCAGGTAGAGCGGCCGGTGCCCGGCGGAGGTGACCAGGGCACGCTCGGCGGTCTGGGTGACCCAGCCGGGGTTGACGTCCACGGCGGCGATCTCGGTGCGGGCCGCGTTGAGCTGGGTGAGCTGGTTGTTGATCCCCGCCAGCTCGGCCAACGCGGCGTCCCCGGCGGCGGTGTCCTTGGCGCTGCTCGCCCGCTTCTGCACCGCCGTCTGCTGGGCGGCGACCTTGGTGATGCTGGCGTCGTACGAGCGCAGCATCTCGGCGCGCTGCTGCTCGTACATGGTGCGTCGCACGTCCAGATAGGCCCGGGCGGCGAGGTTGGCGCCCTGCACCGCCCGCTGCGCCTCCTTCGCCTGGTAGCTG
The DNA here is from genome assembly GCF_016802865.1 of Micromonospora parastrephiae. Taxonomy (GTDB): domain Bacteria; phylum Actinomycetota; class Actinomycetes; order Mycobacteriales; family Micromonosporaceae; genus Micromonospora; species Micromonospora parastrephiae. The sequence goes on from NZ_JAEVHM010000146.1 coordinate 1,283, forward strand.
AAGCGCAGGATCTGCCCACCGGTGGGCACCTCGACCTCGAGCGCGTCGCGGATGTCGCGCGGGTCGCCGCCGGCCGAGTCGGCGAGCCGCTGGACCACCTCCGTGCCGGTGGCGATGCCGCTCTCCACGTTCATGTTGACCGCCCGGTCGGCCCCCGCGCCGCTGGGAGTGAACGCGTCGGTCACCACCGGCCGGACCGCGACGACGGCGCTCGCGGTCATCGCCGGCGGCACCAGCAGCACGTAGCCGAGCGCGAGGAGCAGACCGACCACGGCCACCACGGTCACCAGCCGCAGCCGGTGCAGCGGCACCCGCAGCAGGTCGGTCAGCGTCACCGAGCGGTTTGTGCCGGGGGACGGGGAATCCGTCGGCCAGGAGGTGGGAGCTGCGTCAGTCATGGAACTTCTTCACCGTCTGTTGAGGATTGCCGACCACCACGACGCGGGGCGCCACGTCCGTACGGACCACCGTCGCCGCGCCCACGACGCTGTCCCGGCCGACCCGTACGCCCTTCATCACCAGGGCATGCGCGCCGACCCACACGTTGTCCTCGAGGACGATCGGGGCGCGGGTGGCCGGACCGGGTGGCTGGTGCCGTTGCTCGGGTGGCAGGTTGTGGAAGTCGTTGTCGAGCAACTCGCAGTCCGACAGCAGGCACCGGTCCCCGACGGTCACCGACGTCCAGGTGCCGATCCACGTCGCGTTCAACAGACAGTCGGCGCCGATGCGCACCTCGCCGGGGCCGGCGAAGCGGACCAGCTTGTTCAACCGGGTGCGGTCGCCGATGGTTACCCGCACCCCGCGGCGCAGCCGGATGCGGCCTCGGATCTGCACGTCCCGGCCGAGCGTCAGCCGCCGATAGCGCAGCCGGTACCAGCCGCGTTTGACCGCGAAGACCAGGCGCACCGCGCGTCTCGCGCGAATGCCAGCGGCGCCGACCATCGACCCCTCCCCCACGTTGTGGGGCCGCGGCGGTGGAGCCGCCGCCGGCCCAACGTGAACAATCTACCGATGCTCCGTTACGAACCGTAAACCCTCACTGCACGGAGAAGAATGTTGAGGGGGTAGACCAGGACAACCCGGGCGTCGCGGGACTGAGGACGGTCGCCGCCGCGCCGTCGACCACCGCACTCGGCGCGGCCGTCGGATTGAACGGCACACTACGCAGAGTGCCGTCGGTAGCACCGTAGACGATCCGGCCGCCCACCCACGCCATGCCACGCACCGCGGTCCACGACACGCCGGTCGTCGGCAGGGTGAACTCGGTGGCACCGAGGTAGTTGCCGTCGATCTCGAAGTAGCGGTAGTACAGGTTGTTGGCGCCGGTACGGGTGTAGTAGAGCCGACCGTCGAGGAAGAAGGCGCCGCTCATCGTCGCGGGGTTGTACCAGTCGTTGTAGCCGGACGCCTCCCACGGCGAACCGATCGCGCCGCCGTTGAACAGCGAGATGTCGATCCGGCTGCCGGTGGGCGTGCCCGCGACCGCGTGCGACCAGTAGATCCGGTCGTCCACCCGCCACGTCGCGCCGGCCGCCGTGTAGGCCGGCTGGCTGACCGTGGTCGGGGTGCCCAGCGTGGTGCCGTCGAACGGCACCTTGGCCAGGGCGCCCGGGGAGGTGCTCAGGTAGAGGTTGCCGGTGGTGGCGGTGGGCGGGTTCTTCGGGGTGAAGGTCCGCCCGCCGGCGAGCGGGAACATGCCGAGCCGGCCGTGGTACTCCTCGCCCATGCCGTCGGAGTTGTGCCCGAAGTAGAGGCCGTCCGCGCCGCGCCACAGCACCGGCACCGAGGAGCCCCAACTGCTGGTCCCGGCGGGCATCGAGGCGCTACCGCTACGACGCGGGTTCCAGTTCACCGGCATACCGGTGGCCGGGGTGACGGCCGCGATGCCGAGCCGGTCGACCGCGCCCGGGCCGGCGGCGTCGCTGGCGTTCGGGTTGTTCACCCAGCGGAAGTGCCCGCCGAGGTAGATGACGTTGTCGGCGACCTCGACCGACGTGATCGTGTCGTTGCCGGTGTAGTCGGCCCAGGTGGCGAGCTGGCCGCTGCCCCGGGCGGCGGTCTCGAAGCGGACCAGCGTGTCGCAGTACGCGGTCGGCCAGCCGGCTCCGCCGTTGGTGCCGACCACGAACCAGCTGCCGTCTGCGCCGAACTTGACGTCCTGCACGTAGTGCACGAACGTCGCCGGGGCCGCGCACGGCGGAACGAACTTCTCCGTGCTCCAGTCGATCAGCGCGGGCGTCGCGGAGACGTCCACCAGCGCCATCTGGTTACGCGGCAGGTCGTTGACGAGCGTGAAGTTGCCGCCGACGACCAGGGTGTTGCCGTCCGGCGTGACGTCGATGGTCCAGACGTACGAGGTGGTGGAGTGCCGCCCGACGGTGGCGTTGATGGCGAAGGTCGGGTCGATGGCGCCGGTGGTCGCGTTGAGCCGGGCGAGGCCGGCGTGCGCGGTGCCGTTGAGCCAGTTGAACGCGCCGGCCACGTACAGCCAGTTGTTGTGCAGCACGACCTCGCGGACGCTGCCGCCGTCGGAGCGCCCCAACCAGGAGTCGATGATCGCGCCGGTGGAGGGGTTGAGGGCGACCAGGTTCTTGCGGGAGACCCCGTTGACGGTCTTGAAGGCCCCGCCGACGATCAGCGTGCCGCCCGGGCCGGCGACCAGGGTGTTGACCGCGCCGTCGAGCACCGGCAGGAACGCCGTGGACATGGTGCCGGTGGTGCGGTCGTACGCGAAGAGGTAGCGCTGGGTGATCCACGGTGAGCTGGCGGTCTGCCGGAGCTGCGTGAAGCTGCCGCCGACGAATACCGTGTTGCCCACCTGCGCGAAGGCTCGGGTTTCACCATCGCGCGCGTGCGGGGTCGAGTCGGCGGGGTTCGCCGACACGAGGGTCGCCGTCTCGGGGACCGGTACCACCGCCGCCGAGGACACCGTGGGCACACCGAGCACCGCGGCGACGATCGCCAACGCGACCACCCCCGCCCGAGTACGACGTCGTCCTGCGAAACGCCACAAGTGCGAGAGTTTGGGCACGCTGCGCCTCCAAGGTGGATGAGTACCCGAGGTAGCGTCCCTCGCCCACGCTGGCAGGCGCATCCGCCGATTGGGCGGTGCATCGATCAGCAAGCTGACAGAACGCCGGAGGACCGGATACCCGGTCCGACCCCGCGGCGCGCCGTCACGACATCGTCATGACCGTCAGCGGCTCCCCCCGGTGGGCTGCCGCAGGTACCCGTCCCGGCCGGCCTGGGAGAAGCCGGCCACCGCCGACGCGTCGTGGTTCATCGTCATGTCACAGGTCGCCGTCCGGGTGGTCATGCCCGGCGAGTTGAAGTAGATGGCGGCCTTGATCTTCGGGTGTGCCTTCAGCGCCGCCGGGAACTCCTGGAACCAGCGCTGCTTGGCGCCCGGGTCGGCGGAGTTGAAGTTGGTCCCGAACTCGGCGAGCATCCGCGGCTTACCGGCGCCGATGCCGTTCTCGTCCAGCCAGCGGTAGAAGCCGCTCACGGTCGTACTCGGGCTCTTCCACACCGTGCTGCCGTTGCAGACGTGGAAGTTGTACGGGTCGTAGGCCACCCAGTCGACGTAGCGGTCACCGGGGTAGAGGCCGGCGTACCGGGAGTAGTGACCGGACCAGCCCATCATCGTCCAGACCCAGACCGCGTTGGTCGCGCCGGCCTTGGCGAACCGCTCGTACACGTACCGCCAGGCCCGGACGAACTCGGCGTCGCTGCCCTTGGCCGGCTCGTCCTCGGGCTCGTGGTCGAAGCCCATGAAGACCGGCACACCGGTCGCGCGGATCCGGCCGGCGACCGCGTCGATCGTCTCGTCCTGCCGGCCACTGTAGACGTCCGCCCACTTCAGCGTGGTGCCGGCGGAGAAGTCGCGGGACTCCCAGGCGAAGAACATCAGCCGGCCCTCGCGCATCTGCTGCGACTCGTACGCGTCGGGGAAGGCGCCGTTGCTGCCCGAGTTGGAGAAGTCGTGGTAGCGGTGCACGATGTCGAACTTCCGCCCGACCTGCGCCTCCACGTCGGTGACCGCCTTGCCGTGGTCCCAGCCGCCGCCCGCGCTCGCCGGCGAGTACATGCCCCACCAGGCGCCGCAGGAGGGCACGAGTTTGTCGGACACCGCTCCGCACTTGCCGGGCGGGATCGTGGTGCTCGCGCTGGGTGTGGGCGTCCGGGTCGGGGCGACGGTCGGCGACGGTTTCGGCGCGGCGGTGGTCGGCGAGGCGCTGGGCGTCGGGGACGGCGTCGGGCGGGTGGTCGACGACGGCCGGGTCCCGATGTCGTAGCTGATCACCAGGCTGGGGCGCAGGTCCGGGTTGCGGTTCTCGACCGACGCCCAGTAGATCCTGCTCTCCAGCCCGCTCTGCGCCAGCGAGACCGTCCAGGTGCCGTTGCCGGTGACCAGTTTGGAGATGTCCCACTCGTTGACGCCCTTGGACACACCGGTCACGCTGTCCAGCGCCGCACCCGCCGACGTCAGCGGAGGCCGGGCCTCGCGGGCGCTCAGCGGCGAGGCGTGCGCCGTCACCGTGGCGGCGAACTGCTGCCAGGCGTGCACCCGCAGCGTCGCCCGGACGTTGATCGCGGCGGCCGGAACCGTGGTGACCGCGAACTCGATGACGGCCTCGCGGCCACCACGCGGGTTGCCGTCGCAGCGCGTCGCGCAGGTGGCCAGGGTCGACTTGGCGGCGTTGTCGCCGTCCTGCGACACCGCCGTGGCGGTGGTGTCCGCCGCCGCCCGGATCGACAGGTCGTCGCTGGCCAGCAGGGGCATCATCGTGGCGACGATGCCGGCCACCACCGAGCCGCCGACCACGCCGATCGCGATGGCCTTGCGCCGGGGCCCGGAGCGGAACCGGGTGATGCGGTGCAGTCCGTGCCTGGTCAAGGAGAACTCCCTGTGTCTGCTGCCGTAACGGTGTGCAGCGTATCGATGACCAGGGCGGGTCGTGCGCAGGACAGTTTCCCGTAAGCGCGTCTTAACCGTCAGCTAAGGAAGTCGGCCCCGGTCGCTCGCCGCAGGGCGGCGCGCATCGCCTCGACCGGGGCGCGCACGCCGGTGAACTGCTCGAACTGGCCCACCGCCTGGGCCAGCAGCAGGTCCAGTCCGGACACCACCCGCAGGCCGGCCGCGAGGGCGGACGCGGCCAGCGGCGTCGGCCACGGGTTGTAGAGCGCGTCGAAGAACACTCCACCCGGCCGCCAGGTCACCAGGTCGGCGAGGGGGTCGGCGACCCCCTTCGGAACGGTGGAGACGACCACGTCGGCCCCGGCGTGCCGGGCCGCGTCGGACCAGGCGGCACCGGTCAGCACCAGATCGAGGGCGTCGGCCACCGGTCGCAGCTCGTCGACGGCCTCGGGGCGGCGGGCCACCACCGTGACCGACGAGCAGGCCATCCGCGCGGCGGCGGCGAGCGCGGCGCGGCCCGTACCGCCCGCGCCCAGCACCGTCACGGCAGCACCAGCCCTCACCCCGGCGTCGGTCAGCACCTGAACCATGCCGGCGACGTCGGTGTTGTCCGCGTACCAGGAGCCGTCCGGACGGCGTACCAACGTGTTGGCCGCGCCGACGGCGGCGGCGACCGGCGACGCGGCGTCGGCGACCGCGAACGCGGCCTCCTTGCCCGGCATGGTCACCGACAACCCGGCCCACTCCGGGCCCAAACCGGCAACCAGATCCGGCAGCTCCGCCGCCGCGCACTCGATCCGGGTGTACGACCAACCGCTCAGCCCGGCGGCGGCGTACCCGGCGGTGTGGATCACCGGGGAGAGCGAGTGCGCGATCGGCTTGCCCAGCACCGCGGCCCTACGGGTCGACACGATCACCGCCGGGCATTTCCAAACACCCCGCCATCGTCCGCATCATTTTCCGCCCTTCCACATGTGTCGGGTCGACCCTACCCAGTACGCCGGCCACCGCACCAGCGAACTCAGCCGCGACGATGGCCTATCGCCTGACGGACATCGACGTGAGTGAAAGCACTCCCGCGACGGCATGACCGATCGAAAAAGGGGAATCTTGAACGAACGCATTATGCGCGCCCTCATCGCGATTGCCGCAGTCTTCAGCCTCTCATCGACGGGGAGTTCGGCTCCAACACCGCCGCCAAGACCAGGACCTGGCAGGACGTGATGAACATCGGCATCGACGGTTCGGTCGGACCGCAGACCTGGGGCAAGGCGTACGGCGCGGTCAACCGCAACACCAGCTACGACACGAGCACCCAGGCCGGGTGCTTCTACTACGGCTACAACCGCACTTTCGCTCTGCGGAAGCAGAACAGCAACGGCGTGTGGCCGTTCCTGAACCCGCGCACCGGTAGTTGGGCCAGAACAAGCCACTGACAATGACACCGTAAATGGTGTTTCAGGGCGGACAAAAAGGCTCCCTTCCCAGCGCGGGAAGGGAGCCTTTTTGTCGTCGGAGGGGAACCGTCAGATGATGCCGGCCTCCCGGGCCTTGGCCTTGTTCCGCTCGTGCTGCTCGGGTGTCTCGGCGAACGCTGAGTGGCCCTGCTTGTCGACCGCGACGAAGAAGAGCCACTTGCCGACCGGCGGGTCCATCGCCCCTTCCAGCGCCTGCTTGCCGGGGTTGTTGATCGGGGTGGGGATCATGCCCGGCAGCTTGCGGTTGTACGGGTTCTTCGGGTCGTTCAGCTCGGACTCGGTCATCTGCTTGGACGACTTGGTCGGTTTGCCGATCGACTCCAGGTAGTAGTTGACGGTGACGTCCATCTCCAGGCAGTTGCAGGGGAACTCGCCGTACGCCCGGTTGTAGGCCACCCGGGCGACCTTGCCCAGGTCGTCCTTGTTGCCCGCCTCGGCCTGCGCCAGCGAGGCCACGATCAACGCCTCGTACGGGCTGACGCCGCCCCGTTCCTTCTGCACCCGGTCGGCGAACTTCATCTCCTCGGTCACCGACAGGAAGTTGTCCACCATCAGCTTGAGGATGCTCTCCGCGGTGGCCTTCGGCGGGATCTCGTACGTGTCCGGGTAGAGAAAACCCTCGACGGACTTGACGACCTTCTTGCCGTCCTCGCGCTTGAACCACCAGTCCGGCACGCCGAGCGCCTCGGGGTCCTTCGCGGCGGTTTGGAAGTCCTTGACCGGGATCTTGGTCTTGTCGGAGAGCAGCTTGTAGATGTTCAAGCTGGTGCGGCCCTCGGGGATGGTGATCCCGTTGACGATCTTGTTCTTCAGATCGAGCATCGCGGTGACGGCACTGGCGCCGCTCATCTGCTTGCGCAGCTTGTACGTGCCCGGCTGGATGTTCTTGCTGCGCGAGTCGGCCTCGGCGGCCTCGATGAACGCCTTCTGGCTCTTCACCACGTCGGCGGCGACCAGCGCGTCGGCCATGTCGGCCAGCAGCGCGCCGTTCTTGATCTCGACGGTGATCTCGCCGGAGCCGGAGCCGTCGTAGTCGGGGGTGACGAAGTAGTTCTGGATCCGGTCGAAACCGTAGAACGCCGCGCCACCGATGCCGCCCAGCAGGAACAGGGCCAGCAGCAACGCCAGGAATGTCTTACCCCGGCCACCGCCCGACCCGCCCTTGCCGTTGCGCTTCTGCACGAAGCCGCGCCGGTGCCGGCCCTTCTCCCCCCGCTCCGGCTCGTCGAACCCAAGGTCCAGATCGTCGATCATTGCGTCCGCCTCCGCTGCGCATCCAGCCAGCTCTGCAGGATCTCCACCGCGGCCGCCTGGTCGACAACCGCACGTTGACGTTTACCTCGGACGCCACGCTCGGCAAGCCTACGAGAAGCGACCACCGTCGACATCCTCTCGTCAGTGAGCGTTACCGGGACAGGCGCTATCACATCGACCAGTCGGTCAGCGTACGCCTTCACGTGGACGGCCGCCGGACCGTGCTTGCCGGCGAGATTGACCGGAAGGCCGACGACAACCTCGACGGCCTCGTGCTCGGCCACCAGCGCCGCCAGCTCGGCGAGGTCACTGGGCACCGCGTCCGGGGCCGACGTGAGATCGCGGGCCAGGGTGACCAACGGTGTGGCCAGCACGCCGTCCGGATCCGAGCGGGACACCCCCACCCGGACCTGCCCGACATCCACGCCAATCCGAACGCCACGCGTCCGTTCAGCCACCGACGGTCACCCCCGGGGCCCTACGAACCAGGGCGGACCGAACGGTCCGCCCTGGTCGACAATGATCGTCCATCACGCCTCGGTGATCGCCTTCTCCACGGTGAGCAGCAGCTTCGGCGCCTCGGTCGCGGGCAGACCGCCACCCTGGGCGAGGTCGGGGCTGCCCCCGCCGCGCCCGGAGAACGCCGCCTTCACCAGATCCGAGGCGGCCAGGCCCCGACCCCGGGCGGCCTGGTTGACCGCCACCACCAACGACGCCTTGCCGTTCGCCCGAGCCGCCACCGCGACCACCGCCGGTCGCGCCGGATCGATCTTGCCGCGGATCTCCTGGGCGAGGGTCCGCACATCGTTACCGGCTGCGCCCTCCGGCGCCTCGGTGCCCACGTACGCCACCCCGCCCACATCCCTGGCCTGCGCCGCGAGCGCCGACGCCCCACCCAGCACCAGCTGGGCGCGCAGCTTTTCCAGCTCCTTTTCCGCGTCGCGCAGCTGGGTGACGGTCTGCTCCACCCGGTCGGCGACCTGCTCGCTGGGCACCCGGTACAGCTCGGCCAGCCGGGAGACCAGCAGGTGCTCGCGGGCCAGGAAGCTGAAGGCGTCCATGCCGACCAGCGCCTCGACCCGACGGACACCGGAGCCGATCGACGACTCGGAGAGGATCTTCACGAGGCCGAGCTGGGCCGAGCGGGCCACGTGCGTGCCACCGCACAACTCCCGCGCGTAGTCACCCACCTCGACGACCCGCACCTCGTCGCCGTACTTCTCGCCGAAGAGCGCCATCGCCCCGATCCGCCGCGCCTCCTCCAGTGAGGTGATGAAGGCATGCACCTCCAGGTCGGCCAGCAGCACCTCGTTGACCTGCTGCTCCACGTCGCGCAACACGCTCGGCGACACCCCGGTCGGGGTGTTGAAGTCGAATCGCAGCCGGCCGGGCGCGTTCAACGAACCAGCCTGGGTGGCCGACTCGCCGAGGAAGTTCCGCATGGTCTGGTGCACCAGGTGGGTGGCCGTGTGCGACCGCGAGATCGCCCGCCGGCGGGTGGTGTCGATCTCCGCGTAGCCGGTCTCGCCCGCGCGCACCTCACCCCGGATCACCCGGGCCCGGTGCACGATCAGGCCCGGCACCGGCTGCTGCACGTCGAGCACCTCGACCTGACCGCCACCCACGGTGATCATTCCCCGGTCGGGCTGCTGGCCACCGCCCTCGGCGTAGAACGGGGTCGTGTCGAGCACCAGCTCGATCGTCTCGCCCTCGGTCGCCGCCGGACGCGGCCCATCCGCGCCCAGCAGCGCCCGCACCGTCGACTCGCGGGCCACCTCGCCGTACCCGGTGAACGTCACCGGACCACCCGAGTCGAGCACCGACCGGTACGCCGACACGTCGGTGTGCCCGGTCTTGCGCGCCTGCGCGTCCGCCTTCGCCCGGGTCCGCTGGTCGGCCATCAGCCGGCGAAAGCCCTCGTCGTCGACCTTGAGACCCTGCTCGGCGGCGATCTCCAGGGTCAGGTCGATCGGGAAGCCGTACGTGTCGTGCAACTGGAACGCCTTCGCGCCGGACAGCGCCGTGCCGCCCGCCGTACGGGTCTCGGCGATCGCGGTGTCCAGGATCGTGGTGCCGGCACGCAGCGTCGACAGGAAGGCGTCCTCCTCCGCGTACGCGTACTGCGAGATCCGGTCGAAGTCGGTGGCCAGCTCCGGGTATGACGGCGCCATGCAGTCCCGGGCAACCGGCAGCAGCTCGGGCAGCGCCCGATCCTGCCAGCCGAGCAGCCGGATCGACCGGATCGCCCGACGCATGATCCGGCGCAGCACGTAGCCGCGCCCCTCGTTGCTCGGGGTCACGCCGTCGCCGATCAGCATCAGCGCGGTCCGCACGTGGTCGGCAACCACGCGCAGCCGGATGTCGTCCGGGTGCGACTCGCTGGCCACATGTCCGGAGTGCGCGCCGTAGCGCTTGCCGGTCAGCTCGGCCGCCCGGGTGAGGATCGGCCGGACCTCGTCGATCTCGTAGAGGTTGTCGACGCCCTGCAGGATCGAGGCCATCCGCTCCAGGCCCATGCCGGTGTCGATGTTCTTCGCCGGCAGGTCACCCAGGATCGGGTAGTCCTCCTTGGTGGTGCCCGGCCCCCGCTCGAACTGCATGAAGACGAGGTTCCAGAACTCCATGTAGCGGTCCTCGTCGACCGCCGGGCCACCCTCGCGGCCGTACTCCGGGCCCCGGTCGTAGAACAGCTCGGAGGACGGGCCGCACGGCCCGGGGATGCCCATCGACCAGAAGTTGTCCGCCTTGCCCCGGCGGACGATCCGCTCGGCCGGCACGCCGATCGAACGCCAGATCTCGAACGCCTCGTCGTCGTCGAGGTAGATCGTCGGCCAGATCCGCTCCGGGTCGAGGCCGTACCCGCCCTGGTCCTGCCGCTTGGTGATCAGCTCCCAGGCGAGCGGGATCGCCCCGGCCTTGAAGTAGTCACCGAAGGAGAAGTTGCCGTTCATCTGGAAGAACGTGCCGTGCCGGCTGGTCTTGCCGACCTCGTCGATGTCCGGCGTGCGGATGCACTTCTGCACGCTGACCGCCCGCTGGTACGGCGCGGCCTGCTGACCCAGGAAGTAGGGGACGAACTGCACCATACCGGCGTTGACGAACAGCAGGTTCGGGTCGCTGATGGCGGGCAGCGGAGCGGACGGCACCACGGCGTGGCCGTTCGCCTCGAAGTGCGCGAGGTACCGCCGCTTGATCTCCGCCGTCTTCATCGCTGGTGTTCCTCCGGAAAGATGTATCGGTCGCCGATCCGCGGGTCCTCCCGCAACTCGGCGAACTGGTCGTCGAACGCCTCGCCTCGGGCGAACGCCTCGTGGATCTCCTGCTCGCGCTCGGCCATTCCGATGCGAACGTCCTCCACGAAGCTACGCAGCGACTCGATCAGCCCGCCAGCGGATTCCGACAACGTGCTGGCGACGCCGGCCGGGGTGTACGCCTGCGCGGTCTTGGTCGCCTTGCGGACCACCACGACGCCGACGGCGAGCCCGATGCCGAGCCAGAACAACCGCCTCATGTCTCGCTACCTCCTGGTGCGCCGGCCGGTCAGCGGTTGCCGCGCTTCGCGGCCCGCCGCTGCTGCTTGATGGTGTCGCGCACCTCGCGCTCGGTCTCGGCGTGCCGACGGCCGGCGGCGGCCCGCCGCACGCCGTAGCCGAACGCGGCCACCTTGACCAGCGGGTTCGCGGCCGCGGCGGAGACCACGGTGGCCAGGTTGGCGACGTTGGCGGTGACGTTCTGCGCGTGGCTGGTCATGGTGTCGACCTTCGCCAGCTGCAGGTTCACACCGTCGAGCGAGGTCTGCACCTGCTCCAGCGCGGTGTTGACGTTCTTCACCGTGGTGTTCACGTCGCCGAGCAGCGGCGCGGTCCGATCGTTGAGGTCGTTGATCATCCGCGTGGTGGCGTCCACCGTGTGCCGCAGCCGCAGGATGGGCAGCGTCAGGATGAGCACCAGCACCGCGAACGCGCACGCCGCGATCAGCGCCGCGACCTCTCCAATGTCGCTCACGCCTGTCCTCCTCAAGCAAAGTTCCGCAGGACCCGACGTCCCCGGAACGCACAACGGTGCTACCCACAACAGACACGCCGGCCGTCGCCGGTCAGCGGCAGCGGGCGTGCCCGCCAGCCCCAGACCCTACCGTCCGTGATGGAAACCGGCTCAGGACGGTGAGGGTGTCAGGTCACCCAGCGGGTCGCCGCTGACTGTCGGGAACGGATCCTCTCCGGTCAGTGACGGATCGGTGGTCGGTTGGGGCCTGGTCCGTTCGTCGTCGATCGCGTTGCGCACCTTCACCGATACCAACGAGCCGGCGCACTCCGTCGCAGCGGCCGGCGAACCGGGAGACGGCACGATCGCGGGCTCGCCGTCGACCGGCGGCGGCACGCAGGTCGGCTCGCGCACCCACAGGTCGAGGGTCAGCTCGTCGCGTCGCCAGCAGGTGTAGCTGCCCTTTGTCTCCTGCTCCGGGCAGCGGGTCACCTTCCACGGTCGCCAACCGTCCTGGCGCAGCGCGTCCTCGTAGACCTTCGTCGTCTCCGCCGGCGACTTCTGCGAGGTGACGGTGCGCTCGCGCAGCCGGCAGTCGAGCAGGCACCAGCGGCTGCCGCTGACGTCGTCGTCCGTCTTCGCGGCGGCCCAGGCCGGCACGTTGAGCTGGTCCAGGTTGTCGAAGACCGGGTCGTGGCTCAGCGTACGAATGCCGAAGAAGAGCGGCACCGCACCGAGCAGCACGATGCTGACCAACGCCAGTGCCACCGCCCGCAGTCGCCGTCGCTCGCGCGACTGCCGACGCTGCTCCGACCGGGCGCCGGTGGCCGGGCTGTCGTCGTCGGGGGTGTCCTGGCCGGCCTGGCGCAGCTCGGGGCCGGCGGTCGGTTCGGGTGCCGGCCGGTCCACCGGTCCCGCCGGGGCGGGCACCGCGGC
>NZ_JAEVHM010000147.1 GCF_016802865.1 Micromonospora parastrephiae
GGCGAGACCGGCCGCCACCACCGCCGCGTCGAGCCGCACGCCCGCCGCGCGCCCGGACGGTTCGGTGGGCACAGGGTCGGCGGGCACGGGGTCGGCGGGGTGCCGGACGGCCAGGCGGGAGAGCCGCACACCGGCGAGCGTGGCGCCCGCGCCGCCGGCCAGAGCGATCACCACCGAGGTCGGGACCAGATCGGCGGCGCCGGCGAGGACGAGCAGTGCCACCGCCGTCGACACGGCGGCCTCCGGCACCGCACGGCGGGGGACGTGGACGCGGAACGGGTACGCGAGGAGCACGGCGGTCGCCTTCGTGAGGGGGCACGGGGGCGGTGCGGCGGTGCGGCAGTGCGGGACATCGGACGTTGCGGGTCCGCTGCCCACCAGTCGAGAACGACCAGCGGCCGAATCGGTTACGCGTTGGTCATCGGACGGAAGCAATGACCTGTGTCACTGTACGGCGAACCGGGCCGCCCCGGCACCGCCCGCCGGGACCCGGATCCGCCGGGGGTGGGATCATCGCAGGGTGAGTAAGCCCGATACGGTCCGCTTCCGGTACAACCAAGCCATCCTGGTCGCCGCGGTCATCGCCTTCATCGGCGCGCTGCCGCTGGCCAACGCGCGCGGCTACCTGCTGCCGGTGCTGCTCGTCCCGCTCGGCGTCGCGGTGTGGGCCTGGCGGGCCGGCACCGACGCCGACGCCCGAGGGCTGCGCCTGCGCGCACTGGCCGGGCAGCGCCGCATCGACTGGGACCAGGTCGCCGAGCTGACCACCGACCCACGCGGTCGGGCCGTCGCCCGGCTCGACGACGGCCAGCAGGTCACCCTGCCGGCGGTACGCGGCGTGGACCTGCCCCGCCTGGTGTCGGCCACCGGCCAGACGCTGCCGGGCGAGACGACCGAGACGACCGGTCAGTAGCCGTCGACCACCGTGTTGATCAGCGGCTGGCCGGCGGCGAACCTCCGCACCTGATCGCCCACCAGCCGGTAGGCCCGAGGCAACAGCCCGCGCACCGACCCCGCGACGTGCGGGGTGAGCAGCACGTTCGGCATCGTCCACAGCGGCGAGTCGGCCGGTAACGGCTCCGGGTCGGTGACGTCCAGGGCCGCCGAGATCCGGCCCGTGCCCAACTCGGCGACGAGCGCCTCGGTACGGGCCACCGGCCCCCGGGCCGCGTTGACCAGCAGCGCCCCGTCCGACATCGCGGCCAGGAACTCCTTGTCGATCAGACCACGGGTCTGGTCGGTGAGCGGCACCAGCACCACCACCACGTCCGCCTCGGGCAGCAGCCGGGGCAGCTCCTCGACGCCGTGCACCCCCTGCTCCGGCCGGGCGGTGCGGGCGACCAGGGTGAAGCTCACCTCGAACGGCGCGAGCCGGTCCCGCACCGCCGTGCCGATCGAACCGGCCCCGACGATCAGCACCCGCTTGCCGGTCAGCTCGTCGGTCGGGGTGAACCCGTCGTACGCCCACCGGCGGTCGGCCTGTGCCCGGACGAACGCCGGGAACGCCCGCAGCTGGGCCAGGATCGCGCTGACGACCCACTCGGCCGTCGACGGATCATGCACGCCCCGGGCGTCGCAGAGCGTCACACCGTCCGGCGTCCGACCCACCCAGGCGTCCGCGCCGGCCGACAGCAGCTGCACCACCGCCAGGTCGGGCAGCTCACGCAGCAACGCCGTCGAATCCGTACCGCCCAGGAACGGCGGCACCCAGAACCGCACGCCGGCCCCCGTCGAGGGCAACCGGTCGGCGTGTTCCACGACCTCCACCGTCACGTCCGACGGCAACTCACCGATGAGATTCAGGCCGGCCTGGTGCGGGATCCATACCTTCACGTCCGCCGACGATAGCCCCCGACGCGACGGCCCGCGCGGGCACGGCGGGGATCGGACCGCACGGAGGTGGCGCGCGGCCCCGCAGCGGGCGAGACTCAGCACACCGATGCTCGCCCCTGGCCTGGACGAGGTATAACGAAGGGCCGGAGGGCCGGTCGGCCTCCACCCCGGCAGACAGGTGCTCGATGACCGACGGCTCCCCCGCCAGCCCTCGCCGTGCGACCGGACCTCCACCGAGGCTCGGCGATCCGGCGCGGCTGCGCGCGCTCGCCGACACCGGGCTGGACGCCGCCCCGGACGAGGCGTTCGACCGCTTCGCCCGACTGGTCAGCGACCTGCTGGACGTCCCGGTCGCGCTGGTGTCCCTGGTCTCGGCCGACCGGCAGTTCTTCCCCGGCGCGGTCGGGTTGCCGGAGCCCTGGTCGCAACGCCGACAGACGCCGCTGAGCCACTCGTTCTGCCAACACGTGGTGGACATCGAGGTGCCGATGGTGCTGCCGGACGCCCGGCTCCACCCCCGGGTACGCGACAACCTGGCCATCGACGACCTCGGTGTGGTCGCGTATGCCGGGATGCCGCTGACCGACCTGTCCGGCCGGGTGCTCGGCGCGCTCTGCGCCATCGACAACAAGCCCCGCGCCTGGTCCGCCGCGCAGCTGCGGACACTGGCGGACCTGGCGGCCGCCTGCTCGTCGGAGCTTCGGCTGCGGATCGCGCTGGACGGCGCGCAGGAGGCGCGTCGGCGGGTCGTACAGGCGCACGAGCGACTGGAGCTGCTGGCCGGCGTGAGCGAGACGCTGGCCGACACCCTGGACGTGGGCGTCGCGCTGCGCCGGCTCGCCGCCACCATGGTGCCGCTGCTCGCCGACTGGTGTCTGCTCACCCTGGTCGGGCCGACGGGTCAGCCCCGCGAGGTCGTCGCGGTGCACCGCGACCCGGCCCGGACGGCGGACGTCGACCGCTTCGCCGACCTGCTGCGTACCAGCCTGAGCCCGGAGTCGATCATCCGGGCGGTGCTGCGGACCGGTCAGCCCCGGCTCGGCAGCGCGGCGTCCCTGGTCGACGTGTCACGGGGCACCACGAATCCGGAGATGGGCCCGATCGCCCAGCGACTGGGCATCACCTCCTACCTGAGTGTGCCGGTGCGCGCGGCCGGCGGCACCGTGCTGGGCGCGATCACCCTCGTCAACGCGGCCGAGCGTCAGCAGTTCGACGACCGCGACGTGATCACCGCGATGGACATCGGCCGCCGCGCCGGGCAGGCCATCGGCAACAGCTCGATGTACGGCGAACAGCGACACGTCGCCGAGGTCCTGCAACACAGCATGCTGCCGAGGCTGCCGGTCGTGGCCGAGTTGGAACTGGCGGCCCGCTACCAGCCGGCGGCCGACCGGGTGGAGGTGGGCGGCGACTGGTACGACGCCTTCGTCCAGCCCGACGGGGACCTGATCGCGGCGATCGGGGATGTGGCCGGGCACGACATCGAGGCGGCCGCGACCATGGGGCAGCTGCGCAACCTGGTACGCGGCAACGCGTTCGGTCGGCCGGACGCGGTCGGGGAGCTGATGACCCACCTGGACGGCGCGATCCGCGGCCTGCGACTGCCGATCGCGGCCACCGCGACGCTCGTCCGGATCTGCCCCCAGCACGCCGGCGTGCACGAGCTGACCTGGTCCAATGCTGGCCACCCGCCGGCCCTGCTGGTCCGCGCCGCCGGCACGGTCGAAGCCCTCGAGGCGACACCGGAACCGCTGCTCGGCCTGGCCCGGCCCTCGCGGCGGTCCAGCCATTCGGCCAGCCTGGCGACCGGCGACACTCTGCTGCTCTACACCGACGGGCTGATCGAGCGTCGGGACCGGTCCATCGACGAGGGGCTGGCCGAGCTGGCCAACCGGCTCAACGGCACGCGCGATGTGCCCCTCGACGAGCTGTGTGACCTGCTGGTCGCCTCGCTCCAGCATCGGGAGGACGACACCGCGCTGCTCGCCGTGCGGGCCCGCTGAGCGTTCCCGCCCGGGACCGTCGGCTCCGCCGTGGACACCTGTCGGGCCCGGCGGGACCGTCCGGCGGGATACCCTGGGCCGGGTGAGCGCCCGTCCCCCGTACCCTCGCATCCGCCGCCTCCGGGCGGTCCTCGCGGCGTCCTGCGCGGCGCTGCTGTTCACCGCGGGTTGCAGCTTCGGCGAGCCGGAACCGGACCCGGCCGGTGAGCCGCCCAACCTGCCGACCCCGTCGACCTCCGCGAGGCCCGGCGGCGCCGGCCAGCAGGCGGTGGCGACCGTGCTCGCCAAGGGGCTGCGGGTGCCCTGGGGCATCGCCTTCCTTCCGGACGGCGGCGCGCTGGTCACCGAACGGGACAACGGCCGGATCCTCCAGGTCGGCCCCGAGTCCGGGCCGGACGGGCTGCGGGTCCGGGTGGTGCAGACGCTCACCGACGTGGCGGCGGCGGGCGAGGGCGGCCTGCTCGGCATCGCCGTCTCCCCCGGCTACGCCCAGGACCGGACGCTCTTCGTCTACTACACCAGCGAGCAGGACAACCGGGTGGTCCGGCTGCAACTGGGTGGGCAGCCGACCCCGATCCTCACCGGCATCCCCAGGGCCAACGTGCACAACGGCGGCGGGCTGGGCTTCGGCCCGGACGGGCAGCTCTACGTCAGCACGGGCGACGCCGGGGAGCGCCCCCTCGCCCAGGACGCGAAGAGCCTCGGCGGCAAGATCCTGCGGATCACCCCGGACGGCAAACCCGCCCCGGGCAACCCGTACCCCGGCTCCCCGGTCTGGTCTCTCGGCCACCGCAACGTGCAGGGCTTCGCCTGGGACGCGAGCAAGCGGATGTACGCGGTCGAGTTCGGCCAGAACACCTGGGACGAGATCAACCAGATCACCAAGGGTGGCAACTACGGCTGGCCGGAGGTCGAGGGACGGGCGGGCGACCGGAGGTACACCGACCCGATCACCCAGTGGGCGACGTCGGACGCGTCCTGCTCCGGGCTGGCCGCCACGGACCAGCTGCTGGTCACCGGCTGCCTGCGGGGCAAGCGGCTGTGGGTGCTGGAGGTGACCGACACCGGCACGCTGCTCGGCCAGCCCAGCGAGCTGCTCACCAACCGGTACGGACGGCTGCGCGCGGTGGCCGCCGCGCCGGACGGGTCACTCTGGGTGAGCACCTCCAACCACGACGGGCGCGGCGATCCGGCGGCCGACGACGACCGGTTGCTGCGGGTGGTGTTCGCCGGCGGTGACGGCGGTCGCAGCTGACCTTCGTCACCATCCGTTCAGGTTTGCCAAGATCTTTCGACGGGCAGGTCAGAATCTCAGCATGGACGGGCAGCGCGACGAGCAGCACGACGACACCGGGGGCCGGGCCGACCCCCCGGTGTTCCGTGGCGACCCGTCACCGCGGGCGGGCAGACGGACCGGCCCGCTGCGCCGCACCGGGGTCATCCTCGCCATCCTCGCCGTGGGCCTGGCCGGGGCGGTGCTCGGGGTGCTGGCCGGCGGGCACGTGGACACCGACATCGGGCCGTTCCGGGCCAACCTCGCCCTCACTCCGGCCAGCGCCGGCGGCACCACGGTCGACGTACCGCCGCTCGGCGCGCTGCTGCTGGACAGCCACGACGGGCCGGTCCACCTCACCGTGCGGCTGGGCGCGTTGGACCAGAGCCGCACGGAGGCGCTGCTCGACGACCCGGCCAGCATCAGCCGGGCCAGCCAGAGCGCCGTCGAGGACGTCCGCTCCGGGGTGATGCGACTGGGCCTGCGGACCCTCGCCTCGGCGGTGCTGGCCACCCTGCTCCTGGCCGGGCTGGTCTTCCGCAACGTGCGCCGGACCGCCTGGGCGGGTGGGCTGGCGCTGCTCGTCACGGCCGGCAGCCTCGGCACGGCGGCGGCGACCCTCCGCCCCCAGGCGATCGAGGAGCCACGATACGAGGGGTTGCTGGTCAACGCGCCGGCCATCGTCGGTGACGCCCGCCGCATCGCCAACGACTACACCAAGTACGCCGAGCAGCTGCAGCGCCTGGTCGGCAACGTCAGTCAGCTCTACACCACCGTCTCGGCGCTTCCGCTGTTGGAGCCGACCCCGGGCACCACCCGGGTGCTGCACGTCTCCGACATGCACCTCAACCCGACCGGCTGGCAACTGATCCGGACGGTGGTGGAGCAGTTCGGTATCGACGTGGTGATCGACACCGGCGACATCACCGACTGGGGCAGCGAACCGGAGGCGTCCTTCGTCGGCTCGATCGGCCTGCTCAAGAAGCCGTACGTCTTCATCCGGGGCAACCACGACTCCGGCAAGACCGCCGCCGCCGTCGCCCGCGAACCCAACGCGATCGTCCTGAACAACTCGACGACGACGGTGTCCGGGCTGACCATCGCCGGCATCGGCGACCCCCGCTTCACCCCGGACAAGAACACCTCACCCGCCGGCAGCGGCCTGACCCAGCAGGTCGCCGACCAGGTGATCGGCACCGGTGAGCAGCTCGCGGCCACGGTGCGCCGCTCGCCCCAGCCGGTGAACATCGCGCTGGTGCACGACCCGGCGTCGGCCGGTCCGCTCGCCGGCACCTGCCCGCTGGTGCTGGCCGGGCACACCCACGCACGCCAGGTCTCCAAGCTGCCCCAGGCCCCCGGGCAGCAGCCCACCGCCCTCATGGTGGAGGGCTCCACCGGCGGTGCCGGGCTCCGCGGCCTGGAGGGTGAGAAACCGACCCCGCTGTCGATGAGCGTGCTCTACTTCGACCAGAACAAGATGCTCCAGGCGTACGACGACATCACCGTCGGCGGCACCGGGCAGGCCCAGGTCAACCTGGAGCGGCACGTGGTGGAGAACCCGACCGCGGGCGCGCCCGCCTCGGTCACCCCGACACCGACCCCGACCCGCTGAGCGCGGGCCGGGGCGCCGGGGATCAGCGCAGGGCGATGGCGGCCAGGGCGGCGTTGACGATGCTGCCGGGCAGCAGGTCGTGCACCTCGTACAGCTCGGCGACGCTACCGGACTGACCGAACTCGTCCACCCCGAGCGGCACCGCGGGCGCGCCGAGCGCCGACCCGAGCCAGGCCATCGCGTGCGACGCGGCGTCGTGCACGGTCACCACCGGCACCCGGTCGACGAACGCGGACCGCAGCGCGCCCGGCACGCTGGGCACCGTGGCCGTCCGCACACCCTGACGCAGGGTGCGCTGCCAGGCCCGGTAGAGCCGGTCCAGGGAGGTCACGTCCACCACGTGCGCGGCGATGCCCTCGTCGGCCAGCTCCGCCGCGGCGGCCAGCACCTCGGGCAGCACCGCGCCGGAGGCGGCCAGCTGCACCACCGGGGCGTCGGCCAGGTGCGGGTACGCCTGGTGCGCGTCGACGAGGCGGTACGCCCCGGCGATCACCTGCCGGCGCAGCACCGCGTCACCGAGCCGGGTCCGGGCAGCCTCGAACGGCGCCTGGTCCAGCGGGCGGGTGCTCAGCCGGAAGTAGTACGCCCCGTCCTCGGTCGGCGCGGCGGTCGCGGCCGGCGTCGACCCACCGGCGATCTGCCCGAGCGCGTCGCAGAGCAGCCAGTCGAGGCTGGCCGCGTACGCCGGTTCGAGGAAGGTCACGCCGGGCAGTTCCAGGCCGACCGACGCGGTGATGGTGGACTGGTGGGCGCCGCCCTCCGGGGCAAGGGTGATGCCCGACGGGGTGCCCGCCACCACGAACCGGGAGCCGGAGTACGTGCCGTACAGGAACGCGTCCAGGCCACGCAGCACGAACGGGTCGTAGACGGTGCCCACCGGCAGCAGCGGCTGCCCGGACAGGTCCCAGGACAGGCCGAGCTGGCCGAGCAGCAGGAACAGGTTCATCTCGGAGATGCCCAGCTCGATGTGCTGCCCGGCGGGGCTCTCGGTCCAGCGCAGCATCCGGTCCTCGGTCCAGGAACGCTGCTCGGTGGGGGCGAACACCCCGGTCTTGTTGATGAACCCGGCCAGGTTGGTGGAGGTGGCCACGTCCGGGGCGGTGGTGACGAGGTAGCGGCCCACCTCCCGGTCGCGGGCCAGGTCCACCAGCACCCGACCGAAGACCTCCTGGGTGGAGATCGGCTTGTTGGCGCGTACTCCGGTGCTCTCCGGAACGGTGACCCCCAGCGCGCGCTCGCGCGGCGCGCGGGACAGCGCCTCCCGGCGGGCGCCGGCCCGGATGCCGGCCGGTGACGCCGGGTCGAGGCGGTCCCACTCGGTGTCGCGGGTCAGGCCCCGCGCGGCCCGCAACGTGTCCACCTGCTCGGAGCTGAGCAGCGCCGAGTGGTTGCGCGGATTGCCGGCGATGGGCAGACCCCACCCCTTGACGGTGTACGCGAAGACGACGCTGGGCCGGTCGGTGACGGCGTCGCACTGGGCGTACGCGTCGAGCATCGCGGACAGGTCGTGCCCACCCAGGTCGGTGACGAGCGGGCCGAGCTCCTCGTCGGGAATGTCGGCGATGAACTCCGCGATGCCCGCCGGCGCGCCGTCCAGGAACTGCTTGCGCAGCGCCGGGCCGGCCAGCCCGAACAGCGACTGGTACTGCTCGTTGGGCATCGCGTCGATCCAGTCGCGCAACGCCTCGCCGCCCGGCCGCCCGTACGCCTCGGCGAGCTTGCGGCCGTACTTGACCTCCACGACGTGCCAGCCGGCCGCCTCGAACTGGCCGCGCCACTGGTTGATCCGGATGCCGGGGACGACCCGGTCCAGCGACTGACGGTTGAAGTCGACCAGCCACATGACGTTGCCCAGCCCGGTGGTGGCCGGGTCGGCGACCGCCTCCCAGATGTTGCCCTCGTCCAGCTCGGCGTCGCCGATCAGCGCCACGAACCGGGAGTGCGGCCGGGCGCCGAAGTGCGCGTCGACGTACCGGCGGGTGGCGGCGGCGAAGAGCGGCGCGCCGCGCCGAGACCGACCGAGCCGGTGGAGAAGTCCACCTCGTCGGGGTCCTTGGTGCGCGACGGGTACGACTGGAGGCCGCCGCGGGCCCGCAGCCGGGGCAGGTACGAACGGTCCAGGTTGCCGAGCAGGTACTGGATGGCGTGGAACACCGGGGAGGCGTGCGGCTTGACGGCGACCCGGTCCTCGGCGTCCAGATGCGCGAACCACAGGGCGGTCATCGCGGTGACGAGCGAGGCGCTGGACGCCTGGTGGCCGCCGACCTTCACCCCGTCGCCGGTGGCCCGGTCGTGGTTGGCGGCGTCGACGATCCGGGTGGCGAGCCAGAGCACCCGCCGCTGGATCTCGTCGAGGACATCGAGGTCGTGCTGGTTCACGGTGGCTCCATCCGGGCGTCGCCGTTGACGCCCTCGCAAGGGGGGTTGCGGATTGCACGGCGAACGGGCTGGCGCAGCACGCGCCAGCCCGTTCGTCCCTACGGATCAGCCCTGGACGCCGAGGCGTTCCAGGATGAGTTCGCGGACGGTCTTCGCGTCGGCCTGGCCGCGGGTGGTCTTCATGACGGCGCCGACCAGGGCGCCGGCCGCGGCGACCTTGCCGCTGCGGATCTTGTCGGCGATGCCGGGGTTGGCGGCGATCGCCTCGTCCACGGCGGCGGTGAGCGCGCCCGTGTCCGACACGACCTCCAGGCCCCGACTGGTCATGATCTCGGTGGGCGAGCCCTCACCGTCGACCACGCCCTCCAGCACCGTACGGGCCATCTTGTCGTTGAGCTTTCCGGCGTCCACCAGGCCCTGCAGCTCGGCGACCTGCGTTGGGGTGGCCCCGATGTCGGCCAGCTCCACGCCGCTCTCGTTGGCCCGCCGGGACAGCTCACCCAGCCACCACTTGCGGGCCGCCGCCGGGGTGGTACCGGCGGCCACGGTGGCCTCGATCAGCTCGACCGCACCGGCGTTCAGCACCGACTGCATGTCCAGGTCGGACAGCCCCCACTGCTGCTGGAGCCGACGCCGGTGCACCCGCGGCAGCTCCGGCAGGGCGGCCTTCAGCTCGGCGACCCAGGCCGGGTCCGGAGCGATCGGCACCAGGTCCGGCTCCGGGAAGTACCGGTAGTCGGTGGCCGTCTCCTTCGATCGACCCGGGGTGGTGTCACCGGTGTCCTCGTGGAAGTGCCGCGTCTCCTGGGTGATCCGGCCACCCGCGTCCAGCACCGACGCCTGCCGCAGCATCTCCGAGCGGACCGCCCGCTCCACCGACCGCAGCGAGTTGACGTTCTTCGTCTCGGTACGGGTGCCCCACTCCGCGCCCGGCAGGTTGAGCGAGGTGTTCACGTCGCAGCGCAGCGAACCCTCCTCCATCCGCACGTCCGAGACGCCGAGGGTGCGGATCACGTCGCGCAGCTCGGCGACGTACGCCCGGGCCACGTCGGGGGCGAGCGCCCCGGTGCCCGTGATCGGCTTGGTGACGATCTCGACCAACGGGATGCCGGCCCGGTTGTAGTCGACCAGCGACTCCGTCGCGCCGTGGATACGGCCGGTGGCGCCACCGACGTGCAGCGTCTTGCCGGTGTCCTCCTCCAGGTGCACCCGCTCGATCTCGATCCGCACCGTCTCGCCGCCCACCTCGACGTCCAGGTAACCGTCGACGCAGATCGGCTCGTCGTACTGGCTGATCTGGAAGTTCTTCGGCATGTCCGGGTAGAAGTAGTTCTTCCGGGCGAACCGGCACCACTCGGCGATGGAACAGTTCAACGCCAGGCCGATCCGGATGATCGCCTCGATGGCGGCCTTGTTGGCCACCGGCAGCGACCCGGGCAGCCCCAGGCACACCGGGCAGACCCGGGTGTTCGGCTCGCCACCGAAGTCGGTCGGGCAACCGCAGAACATCTTGGTGTTCGTGCCCAGCTCGACGTGGGTCTCCAGGCCGATCACCGGTTCGTAGCGCGCGACGACCTCGTCGTACGCGGGCAGCGTCGTCGTCATCTGGGCTCCTGCCTCACAGTGCCGGTGGGGTGAAGGTGCCGACCGCGGACTCCAGCGCGGCCGCGACCCGGTACATCCGGTCGTCGGCCATCGTCGGGGCCATCACCTGCAGGCCCACGGGCAGCCCCTCGGAGAGGCCGCAGGGCACCGAGATGCCCGGCCCGCCGTACAGGTTGGTCGGAATGGTGAACAGGTCGGCCAGGTACATCTGGTACGGGTCGGCGGTGCGGGCGCCGATGGGGAAGGCCGTGAACGGGGTGGTCGGCGAGATCAGCGCGTCCACCTGCTCGAACGCGGCGGTGAAATCCCGGGTGATCAGCGTCCGGACCTTCTGCGCCTGCCCATAGTACGCGTCGTAGTAACCCGACGACAGCGCGTACGTGCCGATCATGATGCGGCGCTTGACCTCGGGGCCGAAGCCGGCCTCCCGGGTCAGCGACATGACCTCCTCCAGCGACCGGTTGCCGTCGTCGCCGACCCGCAGGCCGAAACGGACCCCGTCGAACCGGGCCAGGTTGGAGGAGCACTCGCTCGGCGCGATCAGGTAGTACGCCGGCAGCGCGTACGCGAAGGTGGGGCAGGAGATCTCCACGACCTCGGCGCCCATCTTGGTCAGCGCGTCCACCGACTCGCGGAACGCCGTCATCACGCCCGTCTCGGCGCCCTCGCCGACGAACTCGCTGACGATGCCGAGCCGCACACCGGTCAGGTCGCCGGTCGCGCCGAGCCTCGCCGCCGCCACCACATCCGGCATTGGCTGCGGGATCGAGGTCGAGTCACGCGGATCGTGCCCGCCGATCACCTGGTGCAGCAGGGCCGCGTCGAGCACGTTACGGGCGCACGGGCCGGGCGTGTCCAGCGACGACGAGAAGGCCACCAGGCCGTAGCGGGAGGTGCCGCCGTAGGTGGGCTTCGCGCCGACCGTGCCGGTGACCGCGCCGGGCTGACGGATCGAGCCGCCGGTGTCCGAACCGATCGCCAGCGGCGCCTCGTACGCGGCCAGCGCGGCGGCGCTGCCACCACCCGAGCCGCCCGGGATCCGGGTCAGGTCCCACGGGTTGTGCGTCGGCCCGTACGCCGAGTATTCGGTGGAGGAGCCCATGGCGAACTCGTCCATGTTCGTCTTGCCGAGCATCACCGTGCCGGCGTCACGCAGCCGCTGGACGATCGTCGCGTCGTACGGCGGGCGCCAACCCTCCAGGATCTTCGACCCCACGGTGGTGGGCACGCCACGGGTGGCGAGGACGTCCTTCACCGCGACCGGCACACCGGCCAGAGGGCCCAGCTCCTCGCCGGCGGCCCGGCGCTCGTCCACCGCGCGGGCCGCGGCCAGCGCGCCGTCGGTGTCCACGTGCAGGAAGGCGTGCACCCGGTCGTCGACCTCGGCGATCCGGTCCAGGTGCGCTCGGGTCACCTCGACGGCGGAGGTCTCGCCGCCGGCGACCAGGGCGGCGATCTCCGTCGCGGTCATTCTGGTCAGATCGCTCATGCCGTCACTCCGCTTCGCTCCGTGACGCCACGAGGCACCACCGGGCTGCAATGCTGATTCGCTCGCTGGCGCTCGCTCATGAGGCCACGTCCTCGCTCAGGATCCGCGGTACGCGGAAACGCTGGTCCTCGGCGTCCGGCGCGCCCGACAGCACCTCCTGCGGGGTCAGGCACGGCGTGACGACGTCCTCGCGGAAGATGTTGGTCAGCGGCACCGAGTGCGAGGTCGGCGGGATGTCCGCGGCGGCGACCTCGCCGACCTGGGCGACCGCCTGGAGGATCACGTCGAGCTGGCCGGCGAACGTGTCCAGCTCCTCCTCGGTGACGGCGAGCCGCGACAGGCGCGCCAGGTGCGCGACCTCCTCGCGGGAGATGGCGGCCATCCGTGCCCCCTTCTGATGTCCTGCTGGTCGGGCGGTGTGCCCGCCGCGCGACGGGTGGAGCGTGACGCGCGGTGACCGGAGCGAGTCTATTGTTCCGCTCCCGTGCCGCGTCCCCGACTCCCCCTCCGCCGCCCCTCGTGCCGGGTCAGCGGGCGGGTCGGCGACCGGCGTCCGGCTCCGGGTGCCCGCCGCTCGGACGGACCGGCCGGTAGCGGGCCAGCCAGGTGACCAGCTCCTCCGCGGGCATCGGTCGGGCGTAGAACCAGCCCTGGGCCGCGTCGCAGCCGGCCGCGTGCAGCATCCGCCAGGTCCGCTCGTCCTCCACGCCCTCGGCGACCACCCGCAGCCCCAGCGCGCCCGCCAGCTCGATCATCGACCGGACGATCGCCGCGTCGTCGGCGTCGTCGGCCATGCCGAGCACGAACGACCGGTCCACCTTCACCTCGGACAGCGGCAACCGGCGCAGGTGTTGCAGGGACGAATAACCGGTGCCGAAGTCGTCCAGCGCGATGGCCACCCCGATCCGGTGCAGCCGGGAGATGGTGGCCAGCACCCGACGCGGATCGGCCATCAGGGCACCCTCGGTGATCTCCAGTTGCAGTCGCTCGGCCGGCACCCCGTAGCGGGCCAGCCGGTCGGCGATCTGGTCGGCGATCTCCCCGGTGTGCAGGTCGCGGACGCTCACGTTCAGCGCCGCGCGCAGTCCGATGCCGGCCGCCAACCACTTGGCGAGCTGCTCCACCACATCGTCGACGACCCGCCGGGTGAGCAGCCGCATCACCGCGCTCTGCTCGGCGACCCGGATCAGCTCCTCCGGGTCGACCATGCCCCGGCGCGGGTGTCGCCAACGCAGCAACGCCTCGACGCCGACCACCTCGCCGGTCGCGATGGCGATCTGCGGCTGGTAGTACATGGTGATCTCACCGGCGTCGTCGGCCGTCTCGCCGGTCGCGTTCGCCCAGCCGGACGGCTCGGACGGTGGCGTCCCCGGGCCGTCGTCACCCCGAGGTACGGGGCCGCCGTGGTCCGGCGCGGGCACCGCGCTCCCGGTCCGGGACCGCCGGCCGCCCCCGCCCGCGGAGTGCCGGTCCCGGACCGGACCGGGGCGGGTGCCGGGGACCACGGCGCGGGTGTTCCGGCCCCGGATCGGGTCGGCGCCGGTGGCGATCCGGTTGATCAGCTCGTCGGCGAGCGCAAGCTCGGCGCCGGAGC
>NZ_JAEVHM010000148.1 GCF_016802865.1 Micromonospora parastrephiae
CGAGAACTCAACGGACGACCACGCCAAACCCTCGACTGGCACAATCCAGCCGAGGTACTCAACAAACACCTAGTTGCAACAACCGCTTGAAACCGCCCGCCGCGATACCACTACATCCAGGATCGAGCGCGATCTTGCGAGGCATGGGCGCCGGGACCGTTCGGGCCAGCCGGATGGCTGGTTGACGCGTTGAGGTGCGCTGATGAGAATGAGCGACGGAGCCAGGTAGGGCCACCGGCACGAGGGCGACGACGGCGGAGCACCGCTGTCGAGGGGTCGCCGGTGAGCGTTCGCGAGTGTCCCCGTCCGCGTGACATGACCGTCGCGCACTGTCCGCGTACCCCTGAGGGCCGTGACGTGCCGACGGCCGCCCGCCGGCGCCGTCCACCGACGGCGCCGGGCCTCCGAAGTGGAGCTCGAATGTTCCGTCCCACCGCCCTCGGCGGCGCGCTGACCGCGCTCGCCACCGTCGCGGCCGGCGTGTTCCTCGCCGCCGCCGTCAGCACCAGCCCGGCCGTGGCCGCTGGCACCGGCACCGGCTACCTGCACACCAACGGCAACCAGATCGTGGACAGCACCGGCGCCACGGTCCGGCTGACCGGCATCAACTGGTTCGGCATGGAGACCGACAACAAGACCTTCCACGGCCTGTGGTCGAGCAACCCGTGGCGGGGGCAGCTCGACACGATGGCCCGGCTGGGCTACAACACGTTGCGTGTGCCGTACTCGAACGACGCGCTGAAGCCGGGTGCGACGGCCACCGGGGTCAACGACTTCGTCAACCCGGACCTGGTCGGGCTGTCGCCGTTGCAGATCCTGGACAAGGTCATCGACTACGCCGGCAGCAAGGGGATGCGGATCATCCTGGACCGGCACCGGCCGACGGCGGCCGGGCAGTCACCGCTCTGGTACACGTCGACGGTCTCCGAGGCGACCTGGATCAACGACTGGAAGATGCTCGCCCAGCGGTACGCGGGCAACCCCACGGTGATCGGCGCCGACCTGCACAACGAGCCGCACGCCGAGGGCACCAACCCGGCGGCCACCGGCGCGTGCTGGGGCGGCGACACGACCCGGGACTGGCGGCTGGCCGCCGAGCGGGCCGGGAACGCCATCCTCGGCGTCCAGCCCAACTGGTTGATCTTCGTGGAGGGGGTGAGTTGCCCGAGTGGTGGCCTCTCCAACGTGTGGGACAACGACCCGAGCAACGACGAGGACTGCGGTTGGTGGGGCGGCAACCTGTCCAGGGCCGGCGAGTTCCCGGTACGGCTGAGCGTGGCGAACCGGTTGGTCTACTCGCCGCACGAGTACGCCACCTCGGTGTACCGGCAGACCTGGTTCGACGCCCCGGACTACCCGGCGAACATGCCGGCCATCTGGGACAAGTACTGGGGCTACCTCTACAAGCAGAACGTCGCGCCGATCATGATGGGTGAGTTCGGCAGCACTTTGGCCGACCCGAAGGACAAGGTGTGGCTGGAGAAGCTGATGGCGTACACCGGCACCGGGGTGACCGGGATGTCCTTCACCTACTGGTCGTGGAACCCCAACTCCGGTGACACCGGCGGCATCGCGCTGGACGACTGGACCAACATCAACACCACCAAGCAGGCGATCCTCCAGCCGTACCTGATCGCGCCGTCCGGCGGCGGGCCGACCGGTGGCCCGACCGGTGGGCCGACGGGTGGTCCGACCAACCCGCCCACCGGCGCCTGCACGGCCACCTACCGGCAGGTCAACGCGTGGCAGGGCGGCTTCCAGGGTGAGCTGACCGTGAAGAACACCGGCTCGGCCGCGGTGAACCCGTGGTCGGTGACCTGGAGTTGGCCCTCCGGGGTGACGCTGGGCAGTGGCTGGAACGCCACTGTCACGCAGTCCGGCACGACGGTCACCGCCGCCGGCCCGAGCCACACCCCCGCCCTGCCGGCGGGAGGGTCGGTCACCGTGGGCTTCACCGCCAACGGCACCGCCAGCGCCCCGGGAACGGTGAAGCTCAACGGCACCGGCTGCTGAGCTGACGGGACGTACTCCTACCAGCTGGACACCGCGCGCAACATCAAGTCCATCGTGACGGATCACCGGCTGAACGGACGGGCCCCTCGTCGTCGTAGCACGACGACGAGGGGCCCGCGCACGACGTCAGCGAGCGGCGCAGCCACCGGCGGGCGCGGCGGCGACCGCCGGGGCGCCGATCGTGGGCAGACCGAGCAATACCCCGGGGGTACGCGGGGAGCGACCCGCCTCGGCGGCGTCACCGGCCCGGGTCCGGCGGTGCGACAGGGGCGCCCCGTCGGCGTTCAGGTGGTGCGGCGCGGCGTACGTGACAGTGGTGTGCACGATGTCGCCGGGTCGGATCTGGTCGGCCAGCGACCCGCCGTCGGGCGTGCCCGTCGCGAAGTGCACCAGCCGACCGTCGCGGGCCCGACCGGACATCCGCCCGGTCCGCTCGTCCTTGCGGCCCTCGCCGACCGCGACCAGCACCTCGACGGTCTCCCCCACCAGGCGCTTGTTCTCCGCCCAGGTGATCTCCTCGACGCATGCGATCAGCCGCTCGTAGCGCTCCTGCACGACCTGCTTGGGCAGCTGGCCGTCCATCGTCGCGGCGGGTGTGCCGGGGCGCTTCGAGTACTGGAAGGTGAACGCCGAGGAGAAGCGGGCCTCGCGCACCACGTCCAGGGTGCGCTGGAAGTCGGCCTCCGTCTCGCCGGGGAACCCGACGATGATGTCCGTGGTGATCGCCGCGTCCGGCATCGCGGTCCGGACCTTCTCGATGATGCCCAGGTAGCGCTCCGAACGGTACGACCGCCGCATCGCGCGGAGCACGTCGTCGGAGCCGGACTGCAACGGCATGTGCAGCGAGTGGCAGACGTTCGGCGTCTCGGCCATCGCGGCGATCACGTCGTCGGTGAAGTCCTTGGGGTGCGGGCTGGTGAACCGGACCCGCTCCAACCCGTCGATGTCACCGCAGGCGCGCAGCAGCTTGCCGAACGCGTACCGGTCGCCGAACTCCACGCCGTAGGAGTTGACGTTCTGCCCGAGCAGCGTCACCTCCAGCACACCCTCGTCGACGAGGGCGCGCACCTCGGAGAGGATGTCGCCGGGGCGGCGGTCCCTCTCCTTGCCGCGCAGGGAGGGCACGATGCAGAACGTGCAGGTGTTGTTGCAGCCCACCGAGATCGACACCCAGCCGGCGTACGTCGACTCGCGCCGGGTCGGCAGCGTGGACGGAAACACGTCCAGCGACTCGAGGATCTCCACCTCGGCGGCGGCGTTGTGCCGGGCGCGCTCCAGCAGCACCGGCAGCGAACCGATGTTGTGCGTGCCGAAGACCACGTCCACCCAGGGCGCCTTGCGGACGATCTCGCCACGGTCCTTCTGGGCCAGGCAGCCGCCGACCGCGATCTGCATGTCCCGGTGCTTGTCCTTCACCGGGCGCAGACGACCGAGGTTGCCGTAGAGGCGGTTGTCCGCGTTCTCCCGCACCGCGCAGGTGTTGAAGACCACCACGTCCGGGGTCTCGTCGCCGCCGGGTGCGCGCACGTACCCCGCCTGCTCCAGCAGGCCGGAGATGCGTTCGGAGTCGTGCACGTTCATCTGGCAGCCGTACGTCACGACGTTGTAGGTCCTAGCCACCCTGTTGGCGCCCCTTCCCCTCGGCTACCAGGGTAGCGGTCCGGTCCGGAGGGCACGGAGACCGCCTTGACCCGCTGGCCCATGGCGGGAGCCCACAGCGGGCAGTACGCTCCCGAACAAGAACGTCTTTCTGGGCGATTTCGGGGTCTATGTACTCGGGGCCGCCGCTGCGCGGCTCCTTCCCCAGGAGCGCATCATGACCTGCGGGGAGGCCAACCGTGACGCGACTACACGCGCCACAGCGCCCCGTCGTCACCCCGGACGGGCGGTACCTCACGGTGGAGACCTCCGGCGCCTCGGACGGCGCCGTGGTCGTCCTGCTACACGGCACCCCGGGCAGCCGCAGTGGCCCCCGTCCCCGCGCGATCGCCCTGCACCACCTCGGCGTACAGCTCGTCTGCTACGACCGGCCCGGTTACGGCGACTCCGACCGGCACGAAGGTCGACGGGTGGCCGACACGGCGGCCGACGTGGCGGCGATCGCCGACGACCTGGGCGTCGACCGGTTCGCGGTGGTGGGTCGCTCCGGCGGCGGGCCGCACGCCCTGGCCTGCGCCGCACTGCTGCCGGACCGGATCACCCGGGCCGCCGTGCTGGTGGGGCTCGCCCCGGCCGGCGCACCCGATCTGGACTGGTACGCGGGCATGTCCGAGACGAACATCGAGGCCTTCGCGCAGGCCGACGAGGATCTGGCGGAACTCACGCGCACCCTGACGGTGCGCGCGGAAGAGGCCCGGCGGGATCCGATGACGCTGCTCGAATTCCTCCGCCCTCACCTGCCCGAAGAGGACATCCGGGTCGTCGACGATGCCACGCTCCGCCGGCTGTTGACCGACATGTACGCCGAAGCTCTGCGGCACGGCCCCGAGGGCTGGATCGACGACGTACTGGCGATACGGCGGGGGTGGGGGTTTGACCTCGGAGCCATCCGCGCACCCGTCCGGCTCTGGCACGGAGCGCAGGACCGGTTCTCTCCGGTGGAGCATTCTTACTGGGTGGCGTCGCGGATCCCGCGCGCCGAGGTCGAGGTGCAGGTCGGTGCCGCGCACTTCGGCGCGGTGGAGATCCTTCCGCGGATCCTGGCCTGGCTGGCCGGCCCGGAGCTCGCGGACAGCCCGCGGCTCTGAATCCGAGCCCGGCGCGGCCGCCCACCAAACCCAGCCCTCGATCAGAACGGGTGGGGGTCGACCACCCGGACGACGAGCCGTCGTTCCCGCAGGGTCTGCACGCAGGGATGCTCCTGGCCGATCACCTCGGCCAGCCGGTCGACCAGCACGCCGACGTCCTCGGCCGCGGCTCGGTCGGTGATGTGCCTCGACACCAGGGCGAGGTCGCCGAGGCAGCGCAGCGTGTCGGGGTGCTCCGGTCCGAGCACCGTGGACAGCCGCCCCGCGGTCTCTCGCAGGCGGTCCCGGGCCGGAACCCGCTCCCCCTGCTCGGCGAGGCACACCGCCTGGTTCACCTCCGCCGCCAGGGTGTGCGGGTGGTCGGGGCCGAGTGCTTTGCGCAACTCATTGGCCGCCCGGGTGGCCGATGCGAGGGCTTCCGATCCGCGGCCGAGCGCGCGTTCGGCGGCGGAGATGTTGCTCAACGCCGCCAGGGTGAGCGGATGCTCCGGGCCGAGTCGAAGCCCCTCGTCGTACGCCTGAGCCACCGTGGTCATCTCGACGAGCGCCCGGGCCGCGTCGCCGACGGCCAGCAGGTTCGCCGCTCGACTCGACCGGCACGTCACCGTGTCCGGATTATCCGGTCCAAGGCACTCGTCGAGCTTCCGGTGGGCCGTCTCGAACAGTGCCACGGCCTCGCCCGCCCGACCCGCGCTGCGCAGTGACACCGCCAGGTTGACCTGGGCGCCGAGACTCCGAACGTCGTCCGGGCCAAGGACCTCGCAGTACGCGTTGTACACCGTTCTCAGCAGGACGGCCGACGGTTCGTACTCGCCGGCCTCCCGCAGGTCGCTGCCCAGCCGAACGGCGGAGACGAGCGTGTACGGGTGGGTGGGGCCGAGCACCAGCCGCCGCCTCTGATGGACCTCGTCGTCCCACCGCCGGGCCGACCGGTGGTCGCCGGCCAGCCGGTACGACACGGCGAGGTTGTTGGCCGCGCTCAACGTCCGCAGGTGGTCCTCGCCGAAAACCTGGACCCAGGAGGCGTGGGTGGACCGGTCCCGTTCCAGCGCCTCCGTGTACCGGCCGAGGGCCCGCAGGTCACCGGCGAGGCTACCGGCGGTCAGCAGGCTGTGCGGGTGCAGCGGGCCGAGCAGGCGGCGCTGCTCGGCCAACACCACTTCGTCCAGCTCGCGGGCCTCGTCGAACCGGCCCATACTGCGCAGGATGTTCGCCCGGTAGAACCGCAGGTGCAGCACCTGTCGGGCCAGCACCGTCGCGTCGGCCTCATTCAGCGGGCCGCACAGCCTCTCGGACCAGGTGTCGTCCACCTGCTGGCTGAACCTCTCCGCCAGCTCCAGGCCGCCGCGCTGCCACAGGTAGCGCACCCGGTCGATCAACAGCTGACACACCGATTCGTCGGGGCAGGTCAGCGCGTCGGAGACCTGCAGGTGCGGCCAGAGCACGCGCAGCCTTGGCCAGGTCGAGGGGTCGTCGTCGCGCGGCCGGGACGCGGCCAGCACCAGATGCACCTGGTGCCGGGCCGCGGCGACCTCGTCCTCGGTCATCCGGTCCCGGACCACGGCCTGCAACAGCCGATGCACCTGCACCCGGCCACCCTGGACGTCGAGCTTCAGCAGGGCCAGCCGGTTGATCTGCTGGACCAGGGCGCCGCGCACCAGCCTTTCCGACACCGAAGGGTCGAACGGCGCGAGGGCCGCCGCCATCTCGTCGCTGTAGATCAGGTCGAGGGCGATCTCCGGTGCCAGCACCGAGCAGAGCTGCAACAGGCGGTACGCGGCCGGCGCCTGATCGAGCAGCCGGTTCAGCGAAAGGTCCCAGGTGGCCGCCACGGACAACGCGCTGGGCCCGTGCCGCTCGATCTGCCGCAGATAGTCGGCAACGGACGTGCCGGTGTCGGCGAGCCACGCCCCCGCCGCGGCCACCGCGATCGGCAGGTCACCGAGCGCGTCAGCCACCCGATCAGCAGCCTCGCCGCTGATCGTGGGCACCCGCCGGGCGAGGTGGGCGACGCTTTCCGTGCGGTCGAAGACGTCGACCTGGATCGGGTTGGCTCGGTCGGCCCAGGCTCGGTTGCGCGAGGTCAGCAGAACGTGCCCGGGACCCTGCGGCAGGAACCGCGCGATCTGGTCCAGTTCCTCCGCGTTGTCGAACACGACAAGCCACCGCGCGTACGGCTCGCCGCGGCCGAGAACCTGGAGCACCGACCGGACGGTGTCGGGCAGGGTCGGTCCGGTGACGATCCCGAGTCGAGCGGCGAGGTCGGCCAGGGAGGTGTCGACGAACTGCGGTGGGTCGGCGACGATCCACCAGACGATGTCGTACGCGGACCTGAAGCGGTGTACGTACTCGATGGCGACCTGCGACTTTCCGACGCCGCCCAGGCCCTGTAGGGCGACCGGCAGCACCACCGCGCTGCCGCCGCTCCGCAACTGCGCCCGCAGTCGGGCCAGGTCGTCCTCCCGGCCCGTGAACCGAAGGTTGCGGTTGGGCGCATTGAAGATCAACGGCTCGGTGCCGGGATAGCGAACACCCCCACCCGCGCGCCCGTCCGCCGACGGCGGCACCGGTCGGCCGACCAACCGCAACACCCGCTGCACCGCGGTCGCCGCGGTCACGCCGACCAGGTTGGTGGAGCTGCCCGCCGGGAACTCCGCCAGCGGGCGGACATCGCCGACGTACACGGCGAGCGCGGTGACACCCGTGTTCGTGTCGCCCTCCGGCAGCCCCCCGGCCGGCATCGCCACGAAAGCAGGCGAGACCACGCTCAGCGTGCGCGGTGCGGACCTACCGGCGGAGCCCACGGCGGCGGCCGGGTCGACCACCCGCATTCCGGCCGACGTGAGCACCCGTTCCAGCCACTCGGCCCAGATGGCATCCTCCGGGGCGCAGCGCAGCGCGATCTGGTCGTCGACCACCTCGGTACGCCGGCGGAAGCGCGCCTTGCCCCGTTCCCGCACCGACTCGTCCATCACCGGCAGCCCGGTCACCGCACCGTCGGTGAGGATCCCGGTCAACCTCTCGAACGCCGCCAGCAGCGACGTCGGCGAGCCGGGCGGGTCGGCGAAGGTCGCCAGGATCTCCTCGTACGCGTAGAACGGCCGGTACGGCACCTCGATCGCCGCCCAGTACCGCCGCCGCTCCGCCTCGGTCATGCCCGCCGGCAATCCGGCGAAACGACGGATGGCCAGCAGGCGACCCGCCTCGGCTCGCTCCTTCTCCGCCTCGTCGACCCGCATCGGCACCGGCAGCACGCGGATGTCCCGCCGCCGATAGCGCTCCCGCACCGAGTGCGCGACCCGGGCCGCTCCGTCGATACCCTGATCGCTGAGGGTGAAGCAGTCGACCAGGGTGTCCGGCAGAAGCAGGGTGCAGATGTCGGCGATATCGCTCAACCCCGTCCGGCTGTCGATCAGGGCGAAGTCGTACTGCCGCTTCATGTCCGCCCGTAACGCCTCGAAGAACTGCGCCCCACCCAACCGGTTGTAGAAGTTGTCCCAGTCCAGGCCACTCACGGAGACGGCGTAGTCGCTGTTCTGCCTTCCCGCGGAGAGGAAGTCGAGACCGCCGCCGTCCGGAAAGTTCCAGCGCAGCGAGAACGCGTGTCGGCCGACCCTCGCGTACTGCTCCATCCAACGATCCGGCCGGTCGTCGACGCGGGTGGTCTCCCACTCGTAGTCACGGATCATGTCGATCACGCCGCTGGTGCCCGAGATCGCCTCGGCGTCGAGGAAGGGGTGGAAGAAGCGGTGCAGGCCGGGCGATTCGAGGTCCCAGTCGGCGACGAGCACCCGTCGACCGCTGGCGGCGAGGATCCAGGCCACGTTGGCGAGTGCCATCGTCCGGCCGGTCCCGCCCTTGAACGAGTAGAAGGTGACGACCTGGCCTTTGCGATCGTTGTTCATCGGTCTTCTCCGGGGCGACGCGATGATGCCGGATCAGCAGATGGTGCCGCGGGGTGAGGGGTAACCGCCGGACTGTCGCGCAGGCTCGGCACCGGCTCCGATGGCGTGTCGAACGGGACGACCGGAGCGTGTTTGAGGAACTGGCGGCGGGCCTCGGTGACCAGCGCCGGCATCAGGTCGACGAAATCCCACAGGTTGCACGCGCGCTTCACCTGGAGCACCCCGGCGGCGTGCAGCAGTCGCGTCACCTCGGTCGCCCACCGGCTGGCGTCCTGGGTGTCGTCATCGTCCGTGACCACCAGCGGCACGACCCACTCGCGCAGGTCGTGCAGCACGCGGGCGAGGATGTCGGAGGTGCCCGGCGCTGCCGCGATCCACGGGTCGACCAACAGCACGGCCGGCCGGCGATCGAGCAGCCCGGCGGCCTGCGCGAGATCCGCCGTGCGGGCCGAGAGCCCGAGCCGCTCGGCGGTGCTGGCCGCGTACTCGGCGGCGGGCAGTTCCTGCCGGCGCCCGTACGGCCGCCAGAGCCGGCCGCTGGCCGCGTAGCCGGCGGGGTGGCGGTCGGTCGGCAGTTGGTCCCGGGTCGGGGCCAGGACGGCGACGACGAAGTCCGGGTCGGTCGGTCCCGGGCCGACGACCTCGTCGAGGCCCGGCGCACGGGACGGGCCCAGCGGCCGCCGCTCGGCGGTGTGCACGATCCGGTTGGCCAGGCGGCTCAGCAGAAGCTCGTACTCTGCCCGGTAGGGGGCCAGCATGCAGAACGCCCGCAGGCCGTTCTCGGCGTACTCCGGGACGTCCCGGCCCAGGTCGAGGGCACTGTCCAGCTCGGGATGGGCCTCCCATGGGGGAAACGGGCTCCACAGTACGGGGACCAGATGACCGGCGGTGACACGGTCCGGCCCGGCGGCGGCCAGCCGGGCCCGGAAGGACTCCTGCTCCCCCAACGCCCATGGTCGACTGAAGTAGCCGGGCGAGTAGAGCGGCACGAAGACCTCGGCGTCCCCGAGCGCCTCGGCGAGAGCCGCCTTCCAGTCCGCGCCCAACGGGATGTGCTGGTCGAAGAAGCCGATCCGCATCCCAGCCTTTGGCCGCGCCTGGCGTGCCACCTCCTCGGCCAGGTCGGCGAAGAACTGGCCCACCCAGACATCGGCCCGGTCGCCCGGCGGCGGTAGGGAGTGGGCGTAGCTCAGGAAGAAGTATGTCCCGCGCGCCGACCGACGCCGGTCCACCGGCGGGTTCACCCCAGCCCCTCGGCGAACCGGTTGCGCGACTTGTCCACGGTGGTCAGCACGCCATCGACCCCATCCATGATGCTCACGGCTGCCCCTCGCCCTTCCCGCGCGGGCCGAACACCAGCGTAGACCGCGAATCAACGGTGATCCGCCAGGCGATTCGTGGCGAGCCAGCCGACCGCGAAGTCCACAGCGGCGCGTGCCGACAGCAGGTGCGCGCCGGACCGCCCGACCTGGCCACGGCGGACGAGTGCCGCGCCGCCGAGCGCGGCACCCAGCTCCGAGAAATCGCGATCGTCCAGGTCGACGGCACGGAAGTCGAGGCGGACCCGACGTCCATCGGCGACCCGGAAGCAGCGGTATTCCCGTTCCGGCGGCGCCGGCAGCCGGTACTCGGCCAGGTGCAGGGCGCTGCACGCCTCGAAGCCGACGCCGAGTAGCAGGACCTGCCCGTCCGCCGCGTAGAGCCGGCCCACCGGCGAACGCTCCCCGAGGTGACAGGTGAGGGCATGGTCGTCGGTGAGTCGCCGTGCCTGCGGCCCGAGGGCGGCGAACGAGGTCTGTGGATGGTCGCTCCGTTGCGCACCGGGGGCACGCCGCACGAACTCGGCGAACGCTCCCATCCGCTGGGAGGGTGTGTTCCGGCGGTCCCAACCGGGGAGCGCGGCCTCGTACCGGGCGAGCTGCGCCGGGTCCATGGCCGCGGTGGCCGCCAGGTAGCTCCGGGAGGTGGTCGAGTTGCCATCGGTCTGCGTGGGCACGAGCAGCGTGCCGACCGGGCCGAGGACGTCCCGCAGGACGCCGGCGAGGGTCGCGGGGCCACGCTCCAGCGGGCCCACCCGGCGCAGGCTTGAGTGCACCAGCAGGCAGCTGCCCGGACGGACACCCAGTGCCCGCAGGTCGCCGGCGATGCGGGGTCGGTCCAGTGCGCGGGTGCCGCTCATCCGGGCCCTGCAGCGGTCTCCTCCAGGGCCTGGCGCATCCGGCCCACGAACCGTTCGCCGGCGGCCGTGAGCGAACGGCCGGCCAGCAACGCGTCCGCGCCTTCGCGGGTCCAGGTCAGGAATCGGGCGGCGTACGCCACCGCATCGCCGTGTGCGGGCCGGCCGGCGGCGGCGCGGGCCTGCCACACCCGGGTGACCGCCAGGTGGGCGTACACGCCCTGGAGCACGCCCTCGGGTGGTCGGGGGTCGGGTCGCCAGGGCACCCGGATCCGGTGGCCGGGCTCCGGGTCGACGAGGTCGTACAGGTCGAGTGCGGCACCGAGCTTCACGTGCTGCCACTCGTGCACGAGCAGCACGGCTACCGTCTCCGGGTCCGCGACGGGGGTGAGGGCGATCGCGCCGAACGCGTCCCGGGCGGTTGCGCTCCGCAGTGGCCTTTTCTGGTCGGGGGCCAGCGGCACGAGGGCGCGCAGACCACCGGCGAGCGCAGCGGCGTGGACCGGAACGTCGCGCTCCACGACCCGCCAGGCCTCGGCGAGGGTACGGCTCACCGCCCGCGCCGCCGAGCGCTCCAGACGGGGTGCCACCGGCTGGCCGTAGCAGTCCCGGTACGGGTCGCCGTCCTCCAGGAGCAGTTGGCCACCGGGAACCGGTACGCGGTGCGTCGCTCGCCAGCCACCCGCCTCCGGTTCGCCAGTGTCGAGGACCACCGTCTGCGCCACGTGGTCGCCGCGGACCCGGACGGCACCGGGCAGTACGGTCACCTCCACGGTCCCGTCGACGTCGACCGGCAGCACCAGGCTGCCCAGCGTGGGCACGGTGATCACGCCGGAACGCACCGGGACGTCCAGCGTGGCCGGCGCGCCCGCCCGGAGGGCCGCGGCGAGCGCGAGGGCCGGCAGCGGGTCGGACGCCGGGCCAGCGCCGGACCGGGCCGACGGGGTGAGGCGATGCACCAACCACGGACGGACGAAGGGGTGCGCCAGGACAGCCCGCAGCGCCTCGGGCGCCTTTTCGTCGAGGTCGACGAGCAGCTCCCAGGCGGCCGTCGGGCCGGACCTCTCCCGCCAGCCCGCCAACAGCGCGCGGGTGGCGGAGAGCTGTGTCGCGGCAAGCAGATCGAGGGTGTGCGCCGACCCGTACCCGGTCGCCAGATCGTCCAACAGTTCCGTTGCGAGCGGGTCCGCCAACTCGGCCGGCTGACGGGTGGGCAGCTCGACCGGCGGGTAGGTGTCCATCGTGTCGATCAGGCGGAGCAGGTCGGCGCAGTACACCGACGGATTGTCGAAGCCGGAGCCGGTGCGCCAGCGGTGCGCGTAGAGGCCACCACCGCAGCGGTCGACCACCGGGCAGGACCGACAGGTCGCGCAGAGACCGTCCACGCCGTCCTGTCGGGCGGCGACCCCGGGATGCTGGCGGGCCTCGTCCACCGAATGGCCGAACACGTCGAACCCGGTGTCGGCCGCACCGTGGTACGCCGTCTTCAACGAGTCGACCTGCTCCCAACTGCCGTCCGCCTCGACCACCAGCACGTCGGCCGGTGCGAGACCGAACGCCTCGGTGCCGCCACCACCGGGCTCCAGCGCCTCGAACAGCCGGATCGACAGGGGTCGCCCCTCGTCCACCCAGCGCCGATAGATCCGCCCCAGCCAGTCCGCGTACGGGGTTCCCGCCGTGTCGGGGCGGGCCGGAGGGCGGTCCCAGGTGGCGTGCGGCAGCAGCAGATCGACCCGGGGTGGGCGCTCGGCCAGCAGCGCCTCGTACACCCGGTCGGGATCGTTGCGGATGTCGATCGTGCAGAGGATGCCGGCGTAGCTCGGGTGGTGATCCGGGTGGCGGAGCAGGGCCAGAGCCTGCCGTACCTGATCGTGACTGCTGCCGCCGTGGGCGAAGACGCGGTGGCGGTCGTTGGCCGTCCGGTCGCCGTCGAACGACACCCCGACCCGCACGTCGTACTCGACCAGCAACCGGCACAGTTCCTCGTCGAGCAACACGCCGTTGGTCTGCATGCGCAGGTCGAGCCGGGCCCATGGGGTGATCGTCGTCCGCAGCTCGACCAGCACCTCGCGGAGCCCGGCCGCACCCAACAGCAACGGCTCACCCCCGTGCAGCACCATGTGCACGACCGGGAGGTCGTGCACGCGGGCGTGCTCGGCGATCCGCTTCGCGGTGGCCCGGACGGTGTCCGCTGACATCCGGACCGGTCGGTCGCGCCAGGTCTGATCGGCGTGCTGGTACACGTAGCAGTGGTCACAGCTGAGGTCGCACCTGCTGTGCACCTTCAGCACGAACTGGCTGATCCCCTGGCAGGGCCTGACCGCCCCTGGTGGACAGCACCGGCAGGCCATCGCTCAGATGGACGAGTTGAAGGCGGCGACGGCCACCGTGTCGGAGGCCGCGGGCCGAGCCGCGACGACGCGTCGGCGGATCATCTCGACGAGATCGGCATGCTCGACGGCGACTCGCTCCAACGGGGTGCGCAGGCTACGGGTCAGGTCGTCGAGGTGGGGACGGGGTGTGCGGGTGGGGGTGTGATCCACGAGAAGTCTCCCGGGGGGCCGGGCGCCGGGCGCGCGAACGGCGACAATGGCTCGAAGGCTCTGGTCCGGGACCAGGATAGACAAACATCAACCCGTTGTCACCGTCAGTACAGCCGTCGCCACCAGTGGTAGTGCCGGGTATGACCAAGAGGAGGCCAGCATGTGCCGGAGCATCAAGACGTTGCGTGAGCCGTTCACCCCGCAGGTGACGGACACGGACATCGAGGCAGCGGCGTTGCAGTACGTCCGGAAGATCTCTGGCTTCCGGGCGCCCGCCGCGCACAACGCCGCCGCCTTCGACGCCGCGGTGGCCGCCGTGGCGGAGGCCACCCGCACGCTGCTCGACCAGCTCGTGGTCCGGGGCGCCGGGCG
>NZ_JAEVHM010000149.1 GCF_016802865.1 Micromonospora parastrephiae
GCAGTGATGACGGAGGTAAGGCCGCATAATGTCCAACTTCCCG
This sequence comes from Micromonospora parastrephiae, assembly GCF_016802865.1. Classification (GTDB taxonomy): domain Bacteria; phylum Actinomycetota; class Actinomycetes; order Mycobacteriales; family Micromonosporaceae; genus Micromonospora; species Micromonospora parastrephiae. Next base: position 44 of record NZ_JAEVHM010000149.1, read on the forward strand.
TTCCTCTCGGTGCTCACGGTGGCGCCACTGGTGGGCCGCCACTCTTGTACGCCGTGGTCGCCTTGACCGCCTTTGCTAACTGTCTTAGCTTAATGGCTATGACGACTAGCCGGGTGCGGCGCGGTGGCGGGCACATCGCGTACGAGGTGCAGGGCGAGGGGCCGTTGGTCGTCCTCGCGCACGGCATGGGAGAGAACAGGGCGAGCTTCCGGCACCTCGTGCCCCTGCTGGTGGCCGCCGGTCACCGGGTCGCCTCGGTGGACATCCGGGGGCACGGGGAATCCAGCGTCGGCTGGTCCACGTACGCACCGGCCGAGGTCGGCGCCGATCTGCTGGCCGTCGTCCGCGACATCGACGCCGGGCCGGCCGTGCTGGTCGGCAGCTCGTCCAGCGCCGCCGCGGTGGTCTTCGCCGCCACCGACGCCCCCGAGCTGGTGTCCGGCCTCGTGCAGATCGGCGCGTTCGTCGGTCAGCCGAAGCTCAACCCGCTGCTGCGGTTGGCGCGGGGGGCCGTGCTGCGCAGCCCGCGACTGTTCGGGATGTTCCACAGGACGCTCTTCCCGGTGCACCGCCCCGACGACGACGCGGCGTACCGTCGGTCGATGGTGACCAACCTGCGCGAGCCCGGCCGGATGGCGGCGACGCGCGGCGTGATCGCGCCGGCCGAGCCGCACTGGACCACCCGAGCCCCGCGGGTGCGGCAACCGGTGCTGGTGCTGATGGGCGCCAAGGACCCGGACTTCCCCGACCCGGGCGCGGAGGCGCGGGCGGCCCGTCGGCTCTACCGTCTCGCCGAGGCCCGGATGGTCGAGGAGTCCGGCCACTACCCGCACGCCGACCGGCCACAGCGGACCGCCGAGGAGCTGATCGGTTTCCTGGCGGTGTGCACCGGTGCCTAGGGTCGGGCTCAACCAGCAGACCGTGGTCCGGGAGGCGGCCCGGCTGGCCGACGAGGTCGGCTACCAGCAGCTCACCCTGGCCGCGCTCGCCGGTCGGCTCGGTGTCGCGCTGCCCAGCCTCTACAAGCACATCCGGGGTGCGGACGCGCTGGCCCAGAAGCTCTCCGCGCTGGCCACCGCCGAGCTGGCCACCGAACTGACCACGGCCGCCGCCGGTCGGGCCGGCGGGGACGCGCTACGGGCGATGGCCGACGCCTACCGCGACTACGCCCGTCGGCACCCCGGCCGCTACCCGGCGACCCAGCGGGTGCCCGACCCGACCGACCCCGAGCACGTCGAGGCGGGGACGCGGGCGGTCGGCACCATCTACGCGGTGCTGCGCGGGTACGGGCTCACCGACGACGACGCGGTCGACGCGACCCGGGCACTGCGCAGCGCCCTGCACGGATTCGTCGCGCTGGAGGCCGCCGGAGGCTTCGGCCTGCCCCGCGAGGTGGACCGCTCGTACCACCAACTGGTCGCCGGTCTGGACATCGCGTTCAGATCCTGGCCGCCGGCCGGGGTCGGCCTCGCCCGATCGGGCGAATGGTCGTACCCTTCGGCGGGTGATTGACGGGGTGCAGCGCCCGGCACCGCAGCGGCTCTGGCCGCTGTGGACGGCGTTCGTGGTGATCGTCCTGGTACTGGGCTGCGGTCTGCCGGCGCTGCTGATCGTGGGGGTGGTACGCGAGTCCGGCGGCGACCCACGATCAGCCGGATCGGCGCCTCGGCGACGGACGACCCGGCCACCGCGGTGGCCCGCGGGCTGTCCGACCGGATGGCCGCCCAGCTTCAGCGGCAGTCGACGGCGCTGCTCGGCGGCGACCGGGCCGGCTACCTCGCCGTCGCCGAACCGGCCGCGCACGCCGACCTGCGCCGCCGCTTCGCCGCGCTGCGCGCCCTCAAGGTGACCGTCTGGCGGGCCGAACCGAGTGGCCTGCCCGCGCCGGTCGTCGGCAAGCCGGGCGAGTGGCGGCAGTTGGTGCGCTTCCAGTACTGCTTCGTGGCACCGGGCTGCCAGCCCAGCCCGGTGCTGATCGGTACCCGCTGGCGCGAGAACGGCGATCAGCCTCTGCTGGTCGCCATGGAGGAATCCAAGTCGGCCGAGACCGGCACCCGACCATGGGAGATCAGCGATCTGGCCGTGGCGGTCGGCGCGCGGACCATCGTCGCCACCACGCCGGCGCTACGCGGCAAACTGCCCGGCCTGCTCGCCCAGGCCGAGGCGGCGGCCAGGGTCGCCGACGGGTACGTGGTCACCGGCTCACCGCCGGACCGCTACCGGATCTTCTACGCCGGCCGCACCGAATGGCAGCGCTGGTACGGCGGCGGGCGCCCACAGTGGACCGGCGGCTACGCGGTGACCGTGGGCGGTGGCCACCACGAGGTGGTGCTCAACGCCGAGGGGCTGAGCAGCAGCGGCACCGACGACCTGCTCCGGCACGAGTTGACCCATGCGGCGTCGCTGCCGGCGGGCGGCTATCCGGGCAAGCTGACCTGGTGGCTGGTCGAGGGGCTGGCCGAGTTCGCGGGCGCGGGCGGCCAGCCGGTCGACCGGTACGAGGGCCTCGCCGACGTGCGCAAACTCGTCAAGGGAGGCTGGGACGGCCGGTTGGACGGCGTCACCCCCGCCGATGACGCCTCCGCCGAGCGGGTCGGCGGCAGCTACGGGGTCGGCTACCTCGCCGTCCGGCACCTTCTCGACCGGTACGGGCCGCAGCGACTGCTCGCCTTCTTCAAGGCCGTGGTGCACGACCGCAGGACCCTCGACACCGCGGCCGAGGAGGCGTTCGGCGAGCAGTGGTCGACGCTGCACGACGAGTGCGTGGCGTCCATCCGCGCCACCGCCGCCTGACGCCTCCCGGTCGCCGCGACGGCGAGCCGTACGATCGATGGGTGCGCCGCCCTCAGTCACCTCGGCCGGGCAGTACCATCCGGCCCCGCCTGCTCGTCGCCCTGACCGCCGTCGCCGTCCTCGCCGCCACCACCGCCGCCTCGTGCGGCGACGACCAGCCGCCCGTCGCGCTGGCCTCGGCCGCCCGCAACCCGGTGGCCGAGGTGATCGACGCCCCGGCGACGGTGACCGCCCGCGCCGCCGCCACCCTGACCGCTCCCGCCGACGGCACCCTGGCGGGCCTGCGCGTCCAACCCGGACAGCGGGTGAAGCGCGGCCAGGTGCTCGCCGTGGTCGACTCCCCCTCCGCGCAGCAGCGCCTCCGCCAGGCGAGAGAGGCGCTGACCGCCGCGAAGCGCGCCGGCCGGGGCATCGGAACGGGTGATCTGACCGGCAGCCGGCGCGGCACCGACAAGGCCGCCGACGAGGCGTTCGACGCCGCCCGGAAGGCCGCCGAAAAGATCGCCGACCCGCAGCTGCGCGACGCGCTGCTGACCCAGGTGACGTCGGCGCAGCGGCAGTACGCCGCCGCCGCGCGAAGCGCCGACCAGGCCGTGCGCGCGGTGCAGCGGGGGATCAACGGGCTGAGCTCCGCCGTCGGCGCGCTCTCCGCGGCGCAGCGGCTCCAGGCCCAGCAGGCGTACGACCTGGCCAAGGCGACCGTCGACGCGTTGACCCTGCGCGCCCCGATCGCCGGGGTGGTGCAGCCCGGCGGCACCCGGGCCGGTGGTGGCGCGACCGGTGGCCTCGCGGGGCTGTTGGAGCAGGCCGGCGGCGCTCAGGCCGCCGGCATCGACCCGTCCGTGCTGGCCCCCGGCCAGGGTGGTCCGCCCGCCGGCGTCGACGACGCGGTCGCGGTCGGCAGTCAGGTCACCGCCGGCACTCCCGTGCTGACCGTGGTGGACACCGGGCAGCTGGGGCTGCTCGCCGAGGTGGACGAGACCGACGTGCTGCTGGTCAGGGCCGGCGTGACCGCCACTGCCGAGTTGGACGCCGTCACCGGCGCCAGCTACGACGCCACCGTCCGGTCGGTCGACGTGCTTCCCACCAGCTCCGCGCAGGGCGGGGTCACCTACCGGGTACGCCTCACCCTGGGCGCCGGGAAGCTGGCCGAGGACGAGCCCGCCCCGACGCCCCGCCCCGGGATGAACGCGATCGTGCACCTGCGGGTACGCGAGGCCGCCGACGCGGTGACCGTACCCGCCTCGGCGGTGTTCTCCGCGGACGGTCGGGACGCGGTCTGGGTGGTGCGCGACGGCAAGGCGGGCCGGGCGTCGGTGACCGTCGGCGTCCAGGGATCGGACCTGGTGCAGATCCTCAACGGTGTGCAGCCCGGCGACCGGATCGTGGTGCGCGGCACCGACCAGGTACGCGACGGCCAGGAAGTCCGGTGACCGGACCCCCACCGGCCATCGAGGCGGTGGACGTTTCCCGGACGTACCAGCTCGACGGTGTGTCGGTGGAGGCGCTGCGTGGCGTGTCGTTGACCGTGCGGCCCGGTGACCACGTGGCGCTGGTCGGGCCGTCCGGCTCGGGCAAGTCCACCCTCATGCACCTGCTGGGTGGGCTGGACCGGCCCAGCGGCGGCCGGCTGGTGATCGGCGGGCGGGACGTGAGCGTCCTCTCCCCGCCGGAGATGGCCACCCTGCGCAACGAGACGATCGGTTTCGTCTTCCAGGCGTTCCACCTGCTGCCGCGTACCTCGGCGGTGGAGAACGTGGCGTTGCCGCTGGTCTACCGGGGCGTCTCGGCCCGGCAGCGCCGGGAGCGGGCGGCGGCGATGCTGGGCCGGGTCGGCCTCGGGCACCGGCTGGACCACCGGCCCAACCAGATGTCCGGTGGTGAGCAGCAGCGGGTGGCCATCGCCCGGGCCCTGGTCACCGAGCCGACGGTGTTGCTGGCCGACGAGCCGACCGGCAACCTGGACAGCGTCACCGGGGCCGCGGTGCTGGAGCTGTTGGAGCAGCTGAACGCCGAGTCCGGGGTCGCGTTGGTGATGGTCACCCACGACCAGGAGGTGGCGGCCCGGGCCCAGCGTCGGATCACGATGCGCGACGGGGTGGTCGTGGCGGACAGCGACGCCCCTCATGATCGACCGCTGTCCGTCGATCACGGTCGACCTGAGACACTGGTGCCCGCTCCCAGCGCGGAGCCCCGGTCCGTTTCCGGAAGCGGCCCGGGGCACCCGTCCGGTGGCTCCGGTGGCGCCGCCGGAGCCACCGGGCGCCTTCCGCACCGGCCGGCCCCCGCGGACGCAACGCCCACGCCCGCCAGCGGCCGTGGGGCCGACGACGCCGACGCGGTGACCAACGGCGGGAGTGGGTCGTGAGGGTCGCCGAGGCGTGGCGGGTGGCGCTGGACGCGCTCCGGGCCAACCGGCTGCGCAGCGCGCTCACCATGCTCGGCGTGATCATCGGGGTGGCCTCGGTGGTGCTGCTGGTGGCCATCGGCACCGGCACCAAGCAGAAGGTGGAGCAGCAGGTCGAGGGGCTCGGCTCCAACCTGCTGCTGGTCGTCCCCGGCAAGATCGAGGTGGGCACCGCACCGGTGGTCTCGCCGCTGACCCTCAAGGACGTGGACGCGGTGAGCCGGGTGGTCGGCGACCCCCAGCGGGTGGCGGTCACCGTCGCCTCCGGGGCCACCGCGCGAGCCGGCGCCCGCTCCGACTTCACCACCGTGCAGGGCGTACTGGAGACGACCCCGGCGGTGTTCACCCGCTCGCTGGCCCGGGGTCGCTACCTCACCGGCACGGACGTGGACACCAGCCGGCGGGTGGCGGTGCTCGGCGACTCGGTGGCCCGGGCGCTGTTCCCGGACCGGGACCCGCTCGGCCAGCAGGTGACCCTGGCCGGCGTACGGTTCCGGGTCATCGGCGTCTTCGCGCCGCTCGGGCAGAGCCTCGGCGTCGACCGCGACGACGAGGTGCACGTGCCGGTGACCGCCGCGCAGCGGCTCTGGGGCACCCAACGGGTGGACGGCATCGCCGTGAAGGCACCCGACCGGGAACGGATCGACGAACTGGGCGAGCGGATCGTCGCCGAGCTGAACCGCCGGCACCCGGACACCGAGTTCAGCGCGGTCACCCAGCAGCAGATCCTCGGTGTGCTCGGCGACATCCTCGGCGTACTCACCGGCGTGCTGACGGCCATCGCCGGCATCTCGCTGCTCGTCGGTGGGGTCGGCGTCTCCAACATCATGCTGGTCAGCGTTCGGGAACGGACCCGGGAGATCGGGCTGCGCAAGGCCGTCGGTGCCCGCCCCCGGGACATCGGCGTGCAGTTCCTGCTGGAGGCGGTGCTGCTCACCACGATCGGCGGGCTGACCGGGATGGCGTTGGGTGTGGGCACCGCGCTGCTGGTGGACGCGCTGTCGCCGATCCCGGCGGCGATCACCTGGTGGTCGTTGGCGCTCGCCTTCGGTGTGTCGGCGGCGGTGGGCATCGTCTTCGGTGTGGTCCCCGCGCAGCGCGCCGGGCGGCTCGACCCGGTGGTCGCGCTGCGCGCCGAGTGAACGGCAACCGGACGACCAACGCAGGCGGGGAGATACCGGGAGCACGGATCGGGTGAACCGCCGGCCAAAACATGATCAGTTGTACGAAGGGATCGCGCCGGTCACAGCGGCCCCGCTACCGTACTGGTAACACGCGCGTCGCCGCCCGGCCCGGAGCATCCGTCGGGTTGGCACGCGCCGGGCATGGGATGGGTCGGTGAGCCATGGCCGGGTCGCAGTCCGACGGACGGCTGTCGGAGGTCAAGTTCCTGACCGTCGCCGAGGTGGCAACGGTCATGCGGGTGTCCAAGATGACGGTCTATCGCCTCGTGCACAGCGGTGAGCTCACCGCCGTCCGGGTCGGCCGGTCGTTCCGGGTGCCCGAGCACGCGGTCCACGAATATCTCCGGGGTGCCTTTCAGGAGACCGCCTGAGCCGCCGGCTCCCCGATCGAGTACGACGTAACGGGCATCGGTGAGCCGGAGGAGTGGGCTTGCGAGCCCCGCGGCCGCGAACGAAGAGCGGCATCGACGGGGGCGCGTTGGTCCTGCTGACGCTCTCCAGCTACCCTGGACCCCGACCGAGACCCCACCGGTGCGCCTTGCCGCCCAGACTGGTCCGGTCCGTTGTCCGCAAGCGGTCGCCGTCGCCACCTGCGTGGTGTCATCCGGTCCGCCCCGCACGTTGTATCGAAAGGCTGTCGTATGGGCTCGGTGGTCAAGAAGCGCCGTAAGCGCATGGCTAAGAAGAAGCACCGCAAGCTGCTGCGCAAGACCCGCGTCCAGCGTCGCCGTCTCGGCAAGTGATCGCCGCCGGGCTCGCGGCCCGGCGTCCGGCGTCACTTGCCAAACTGTCGACCTCCGGAGGCTCAGGTGATCAGGCCGTGGTCGTCCCGGCTCGATCTCTCCTGCCGGGGTAGGTGCGTCAGATGACCCCCGGTAGCACCTCAGGTGCTCCGGGGGTCGTCGTCGTCGTCACCGGGGTGAGCCGCTATCTGGGCGCCCACGTGGCGGCCCGCCTGGCCGCCGACCCGCGTATCGAGCGGGTCATCGGGGTGGACGCCCCGGAGGCCGGCACCGAGTTCCCCGACCTGCTGGACCGGGTCGAACGGATCCGCGTCGACGCCGGCTCGCTGGGCGGAATCCTCGCCGACCTGGACGTCGACGCCGTGGTGCACCTCGCGCTGGTCAGCGCCCCCGACCCGCAGCACGGCGGCCGGTCGGGCATGAAGGACCAGAACGTCATCGGCACGATGCAGCTGCTCGCCGCCTGCCAACGGGCGCCGCGGCTACGCAAGCTCGTGGTCCGTTCCTCCACCGCCGCGTACGGGGTGTCGTTCCGGGACCCGGCCGTGTTCACCGAGGAGACCGAACCGCGCGAGGTGCCGCGCGGCGGTTTCGGCCGCGACATCCTGGACGTCGAGGGGTACGTTCGCGGCTTCCGCCGCCGTCGGTCCGACGTCACGGCGACGGTGCTGCGGTTCGCCCCTTTCATCGGCTCGACGGCGGACACCACGTTGACCCGCTACTTTTCGCAGCCGTTCGTGCCGACCGTCTTCGGCCGCGACCCCAGGTTGCAGTTCCTGCACTTCGACGACGCGTTGGAGGTGCTGCACCGGTCGATCGTGGAGGATCACCCCGGCACGTACAACGTCGCCGGTCCGGGCGTGTTGTCGCTGTCCCAGGCGATCCGGCGGGCCGGTCGGGTTGCCGTACCGGTGCTGGAGCCGGGGCTGTCGGGTGCCGCCGCGCTGGCGCGCAGCATGGGCTTCGGCCGGTACGGCCTGGACCAGGTCGACCTTTTCGTGCACGGCCGCGTCGTCGACACGACCCGCCTGGAGCAGGAGTACGGCTTCACACCCCGCTCGACAGCCGCGGCCTTCGACGACTTCATCCGCGCTCACCACGGCGGAGTGGTGGTTACCCGGTCTCAGTTGGCCGCCGCCGAGCAGCTCGTCCTGGACGGCATCCGGCAGGTCCGCGCCGCCGTGCGGGAGCGGTCGTCGTGAGCGCGAGGAGTGAGCCGGTGTTGCGAGCCCCGCAGTCGCGAGCTGAGGTGGCGTCGTGAGCGCGAGGAGTGAGCCGGTGTTGCGAGCCCCGCAGTCGCGAGCTCAGGTGATGTCGTGACCGGGCCGGGGCAGGGGCACGACCCGCAGGGGATCGGCCGGTTCGACGTACCGCAGCAGCCGCCCGCGCCGGACGCGGAGCCGGCGCGGCGCAACGGGCACCGACCGGCTGCCGGGGTCGCGCCGACACCGCAGCCGACCGACGAGGTCGACACGGCGGCCACCGACGAGCCGGCGAGCGCCGGCGGCGCCCCGGCCAGCGGCGGAAGGCACGGCGGCAGCGAGCCGGCGGTGCCGGACCGGCCGGGAGACCCGTGGGACCGCAGGGTCGCCAACGGCCTGGCGTTCCTGCGCCGGCGACTCTCCGGCGACTACGAGGTCGACGAGTTCGGCTTCGACCCGGATCTGACCGATGCGGTCTTTCACCCGTTGCTGCGCCTGCTCTACCGGGACTGGTTCCGCACCGAGGTCAGCGGGGTCGAGCACGTGCCCGTCGACGGGCCCGCCCTGGTGGTCGGCAACCACTCCGGCACGGTGGCGCTGGACGCGTTGATCCTCTCGGCGGCGCTGCACGACAAGCACCCTGCCCACCGCTACCTGCGCCTGCTCGGCGCCGACCTGGTGTTCCGCATGCCGGTGGTGTCGGAGCTCGCCCGCAAGACCGGGGGCACGGTGGCCTGCAATCCGGATGCCGAACGGCTGCTCGGCGGCGGTGACCTGGTCGGCGTGTTCCCGGAGGGCTTCAAGGGCATCGGCAAGCTGTACGCCGACCGGTACAAGCTGCAACGGTTCGGCCGGGGCGGGTTCGTCTCGGCGGCGCTGCGGACGGGCACCCCCATCGTGCCGGTCGCCATCGTCGGCGGCGAGGAAATCTACCCGATGCTCGCCGACATCAAGCCCCTCGCGCGGCTGCTCAAACTGCCGTACTTCCCGGTCACGCCGACCTTCCCGTGGCTCGGGCCGCTGGGCATGGTGCCGCTGCCCAGCAAGTGGCTGATCGAGTTCTGTCCGCCGATCCCCACCGCGCACCTGACCGACTCGGCGGACGACCCGCTGGTGGTCTTCAACCTCGCCGACCAGGTCCGGGAGACGATCCAGCAGACCCTGCACACGCTGCTGGAGCGACGTCCCGACCCGTTCGGCCCGTGAAGGCGGCCGTCAGCTGGCGCGACGGCGGCGCTGCAACGCCAGCCCGGCCGTGACCGCGCCGGCGACCAGCCCGGCCGCCGCGGTCGACGGCACAGCGATCTTGACCGCTCGGCGGCCGGTGCGGAAGTCCCGTATCTCCCAGCCGTGCTGCCGGGCCTGCCGCAGCAGGGTGCCGTCCGGGTTGACTGCCACCGCCCGGCCCACGGCGGACAGCAGCGGCAGGTCGTTGGCCGAGTCGCTGTAGGCCGCGCAGCGGGTCAGGTCCAGTCCTTCCACGGCCGCGAGCTGGGTCACCGCCTCCGCCTTCGCGGGCCCGTGCATCAGATCGCCCACCAGCCGCCCGGTGTACGCCCCGTCGAGCACCTCGGCCACCGTGCCGATCGCGCCGGTGAGGCCGAGCCGGGTGGCGATGACCCGGCCGATCTCCACCGGAGCGGCGCTCACCAGCCAGACCCGCTGGCCGGCGTCCAGGTGACGCTGGGCGAGCCGGTGTGTGCCGGCCCAGATCCGGGGGGCCATCAGCTCGTCGAAGATCTCCTCCGCGAGGCGTTCCACGTCGTCCACCCGCCAGCCCTCGACGAAAGCCAGCGCGGCTTCCTTGGCCAGGGACATGTCACCGGTGTGCTCCCGGGCCAGCACCCGGAACCGGAGCTGCTGCCAGGCGAAGCGGGCCAGGTCGGTGGTGGTGAAGTAGTTGCGGGCGGCGAGTCCACGGGCGAACCAGTAGATCGAGGCGCCTTGCATCATCGTGTTGTCCACGTCGAAGAAGGCCGCGGCGCTCGGATCCGGTTCGGGTGCGATCACCGGCGCCAGGTCGGTCTCCGCCCAGCCGGCGGTGTGACCCTGGGCGTCGGTGCTGACCGTCACCTTGCGGCTGCGCGCCACGCGACTTCCTTCCTCACCGGGTACGACGGATGCCTCCAGCGAGGGTATCCGGCCCACCTGGTCGACCGGCCCGGCACAGAGCGAACTGCGGCGGGGCCGGTCGGACCTGCGGTATAGGGGTCAGCGGGTGCCGGGGCAGGCGGTGGGAGCGGGGCCGAGGGTGTCGCTGCCCGCCGGTGTCGGCAGCCCACAGGCGATCGACGCGCGCAGCGCGTCCGAGCGCTCCCGGATGCTGTCCAGCAGCGCCATCGACTGTCGGGTCCGCTCCCGGTCGGCCCGGTTGGCCCCGTCGAGCAGGTTGCTCACCGCCCGGCGCTGCCCGGTGACGAACGTGTTGACGCTGTCCAGGCTGCTTGGTTCGGCCCGCTGCACCGCCGCCGAGGTCAGCAGACGGACACCCTGCCGGGTGTCGGCGTCCATGTCGTCGAGGACGGTGCTGTACCCGATCCGGTCACCGCGGAGCTTGGCGGCCTCACCGAGCCGGGTCCGGGCGAAGTCCAGGAAGAGCTGGCCGCGGCTGATGTCCGAGCTGGCCAGGGCGAGCTGGGCCCGTTCGGTCGAGCGCTTCATGCCGTACAGCGCATCGCCGGGGACCGCGTCCTCGCTGGCCGCGGAGATGCCGGAGACGGCGATGGCCCCGGCGGCGACGCCGACCAGGATCGCGGCGCGGGCCCTCGCCCGCCGGGCGGTGACCGCCGGCAGCAGTGGCCCGCGGGCGGTGCTGGTGGGACGCGCGGTGGCCGTCTCGGTGGCCGTCGGCGCGTTGCCCAGCCCTTCCCGTTCGGCGGTGGCGAGCAGCATCGCCCGTAGGCCGGTACGGAACTCGGGGTCCACCTCGATCGCCGGGGGATCGACGCTGAGCCGCTGGCCCACCGCGACGAGCGGCGCGAGCTGACCGTCCACCCGGGACCGGACGTGGTGTCGCCGGGCGCCGTTGGCCTCGTCGAGAAGCTGCGCGAAGCGCTCGGCACGCCGGCGGGAGAAGAGGGTGTTGTCCACCGCAGGCACCTCCTCTCGCTGGTCACGGCCGGTCGGCCGCCGTCGTTGCCAGCAACCGGGCGGCAGTGTGACACCACGGAGGTGAGGTGCGGCCGGCGTGCCGGTCGGACCTCGATGACCCGGGCCTGCCGGGCAACCACCGGTCGCACCCGGAGAAACGCGGCGGACCGGGCACGGGTTACGGGCCTGGCGGGGCGAAAATCACAGAAAGTGATTGTCGTCACCCGGCGGGACCGACCCCGAGCTGCGCGGGTGTCGATCGACGCCCATCGGTCCCGCCGACGGAAATTACGGCTGGAAGCCGTCGGGCAGGAGCCGGGCCAGGGCCCGGACGGCCCGGTACTGGAGGGCCTTGATGGCACCCTCGTTCTTGCCCATCGCACGGGCGGTCTCGGCCACCGAGAAGCCCTGGAGGAAACGGAGCACGATGCACTCCTGCTGCTCCGGATTGAGCTGCTTCACGGCGGTCAGCAGCGCGACGTTGGTGATGTGCTCGACCACCGCCGCTTCCGGGCTGCCCTCCGGGCCCCGGTCCTCCCGGTCGGCGTCGAGGACGTCGCCGGTGGTGACCTCCAGCCGGTACGGCCGGACTTGAAGTGGTCCGCGACCAGGTTGCGGGCGATGGTCACGAGCCAGGCGCCGAGGTCGCGGCCCTGCCAGGTGAAGCTGCCGATCCGCTTGAGCGCGCGCAGGAACGTGTCCGAGGTGAGGTCCTCGGCGAGCTGCCGGTTGCCGACCCGGAAGTAGACGAACCGGAACACGGTGTCGACGTACCGGTCGTAGATGAGGCCGAACGCCTCGGACTCGCCGGCCTGGGCCCGCTCGACCAGCGTCCAGACCTCCGTCGCCGGGTCGGACGGGTCCGGCCGGCTCGGGAAGCCGGTCGGCGTCGTGGTGGTGGCCGGCACCGCCGGGATCACCGCTGTCTCACCCGCCGACGGGTCGGTGGTCGTCGTCGGCGTGTCGCCGACCCGTCGACCCTGCGTCGGCATGGTCGGTCGGGCCGGAACGGCGACCCGGCCGCCGGCCGGCTTGGCGTTCCCGCCCGGCACCGCGGGCCGTGGTGGTGGCTCGTTGGCGTGTGGACGGTTGCGGATCCGCTGCGTCGCACCGTCGCCCCGGGTGGCGGCGCCGTGCGATTCGTCCGATGGAGCGCGGGCCGCCGGCCGTTCGTTGACCTGGGCGCGGGTCGGCTGACCGGTCAGGCCGATCGGGCGTTCCGCGTAACCGAAGGTGGTCACCGTGTCGCCCCCGTCCCGGTGCTCGCCGGGCGGGCCGGTCTGCGGGTCGTCGACGTCGACCGACCGGGCTTCCGGTCGGGCAGGACGGTTCCGGGGTTTGCCGACGGGCGGCAGTACCCCTTGAGGTGCTGGTCCAATGCGCTCACAGGCACGGGGGCCTCCTCGGGCTGAGGGGTGTCGACTCACGGCAAATGGGGTGAGCCGACCCGAGTGATGATAGGGCCAACGTCACCCGCGCGTGGCAAGTCCGTTACACAGGGCGGAAGTATTTCCCGCTCCGTCGCACCGGCGGCGGACCGGTTGTCCGTCGTGTGCGATTGACTTTCTCCCGGCTCGGTGATCCAGGATGGATTACCTGGTGGGGGTGCATTGCCGGTCCGGCCACGCGCCGCGCCGGTCAGCCGGTGCGTGTCCGGCCCGACCGCCGGACGAAGGTGCCGCCCGTCCCATCGGCAGGACCCGTCGGACCGCCGGTGGCACACCGAGCGGTCCCGCCGGCGGGACTTTCCCCGCGCTCGTCGTCCCGGTCGTCGGTCCGACCGTCGGGCGTGGCCTGTCGCTGTCCGCTGTGCCAGACTCGATCACCGTGCAGGACGCAGCGGAACACCCCGCGCCGAACCTCGCCGACCGGGTCCACCGGGCGGCTCTCGACCACGGTGACCGACCCGCGCTGCACTGGCGCGAGCACAGCATCACCTGGTCCGACCTGGACGCGGCGGTGGACGCCGCCGCGGGTGGCCTGACCGCCGTCGCGCCGCACACCGATCCGGGCGACCCGCCGCCGCGCGTCGCGATCGCGCTGCCCAACACCCCCGACTTCGTGATCGGCCTTCTCGGCGCCCTGCGCGCCGGCCTGGTCGCGGTGCCGGTCAACCCCGGCTTCACCGCTCCGGAGCTGCGGCACGTGCTGGCCGACTCCGCCGCGTCGGTGCTGATCGGCACGACCGGGTCCGGGACCTGGTCGCCGAGGTGTCCGCCGGGTTGCCCGCGCTCACCGCCG
>NZ_JAEVHM010000015.1 GCF_016802865.1 Micromonospora parastrephiae
TCACTGTCGCAGTAGTGGTTGCGCCAGTCGCGCAAGCTTGCGTTGAGCAGGGGAAAGAGGGGGCAGTCCTGAGCGTGTGAGCAGCCCATGTCACTCCGATCTGGCCAGCGTCACCCGGCGAAAGGGTGGATGGCATGAGTTGGAGGGGCAGGTCTCGGTCAGCAAGCATACATACCATATGGATGACTGGCGATCGAGGAGCGATCGTGCCGAACGCGATCAGCGGCCTGGTCACGCCCCACTACGGCCTGGTCGGCGACAAGTCCGGCGGTGATCCCTCTGGTTTCGTCGTCGGGCTCCCGAAACAATCCGAGCTGGTATCTCTCCGACAGGCCAGTTGTGCCCGAGTATCGACGCTGCACTCCCGCCGACTTGACTCCCTCCTTCCGACAGCCGGCCTCATCCAGATCAGCACCCGCGGTCGTCGCGAGTAATGCTTTGTCAGGTCGGCGTGTTGTGGGGCGGCCAGGGGCCGGGGTAGTTCGATGTGTTCGAGGCGATCCGCGTGCCGTCACGAGACGACTGCGTGCCCCAACGTGCCTCGTAGGTGGGTAGACGGCAGCACGGCCACGATGGGTGGGCAGCGCCAGTCCGGCCGGCGGATCGTGATGTCGACCGCCAACTGGTCGAACTGACGCACCCGCAGGGGTCCCACGCAGCCGCCCGGCGGCGAGCCGCCGTCCCGATGGTCCGGCCCGAGGGCCACCGCCAGCAGGTACCAGCTCCCTGCCGGCACGGCGGGAAAGTAGAAGGGCTCGCTGTCGTGCACGACTGCGCCCGCAACCGGGCTGCTCTGCAGGATCCGTCCAGGGAAGACCCCGACGAAGAACCTCGTGTCCGGCGTTTCCGCCCGGTGGACCACGCCGCGCACGGCGCCGGCGTCGCGGCGGCCACTCCCGGTCGCGGTGACGGGCACCATGGGCTGTTTACCGTGTGCCATCCGCCGGTACTGGATCGGGGAGACACCGACCGCCTCGGTGAACCGTCGGGTGAACGTGCCGACGCTGTGGTAGCCAACGGCCAGCGAGACCTCGGCGGCACTGAGCCGTGTGGTCCGCAACAGGTACTTGGACTTGTGCAGTCGGACGGCCGCGAGAAATCGTCCCGGACTCACTCCGGTCGTCTGCCGGAACACCCGGATGAAGTGGAACTTGCTCATTCTCGCGACGTGGGCCAGCTCGTCCAGCGACAGGGGGTCCCGATAGCGGTCCCAAAGGGTGGCCACGGCCTCCCGGATGTATTCCTCACTGGACATTCGTCACTCCCCGTATGCCGATTCGATCTCAGCTACCAACAGCCGAGCGAAAGGTGGAAAACAGTCGCCAAAGAAAAAGAAGTGCTCGCCCGGGCACAGGTGCTGCCGCACGCTCCCCTCCGTCTCGTGGCTCCATCCGGCGAGGCCGGCGGGCGGGGTCAACGGGTCGTCCATCCCACCGAAAACCGTCAGTGGCACGCGTAGCGGTGCCCGCCCCGGGTCCGGGACGTACGAATCGAGCATGCGTAGGTCTGCCCGCACCACATTGAGGAACCGTTCGCGGAATTCGGGAAGCTCTTCGATGCGATCCGGCACCCCACCCAGCTCGATCAACGCGCGCATCAGTTCGTCGTCCGGGAGCTCGGGTCGGATCGGTCGGACACGCTCGCCGTGCGGTGCGATCCGGCCGGAGACACCCAGCCAGGTCAGGCCCACTCCCCGGTCCTCCAGTCCGCGGGCGACCTCGGTGGCGACGACAGCCCCCAGGCTGTGCCCGAACAGGGCCATCCGTGGCCCCGTCCACGGCACGATGTCCTCGGTCACCTCGGCGACCAGCAGGCCCATGTCCTGCCGGGCGGGCTGACGGTGACGCTGGCCCCGGCCGGGCAGGTCGAGCAGGAGCAGATCCCAATCGGCGGGGATCTCCCGCGCCAGGGGGTGATAGGCCGTCCCCGAGGCGCCAGCGTGCGGAAACACCACCAGACGCAGCGCGGGATCAGGCACCGGTCGCGGCCGAACGAACGGGGTCATCCTCCCGCCCTCGTGACGACGTCGTCCGCGATCGTGGCGACGAGCTCCGAGAGGGGTGCGTGCGGCGACAGGTCATTGGCGGCGGCACCATGGCCGTACCGCCGTCCGACCAGGCTGGTGAACTCGGCGAAGGTGAAGGAGTCGCCGCCCACGTCCAGGAACGACAGGGTTGGGTCGGGGTCCTCCCGGGCTCCCAGCACGCCCCTCAGCGCGGCGGCGAGGTCCGCCTCCACGCTCTCCCGGTCGCGCGGATCGACGGCAGCGTCGAGCGGGACCGCGGCCCCGCTCCGCTCGCTGGGGCGGAACCCGACAGCGGCCGGTTCGTCGATCCAGAACCGCCGCCGCTGGAAGGGGTACGTGGGCAGGTCGCCGACGAGACGCGCCCCGGGTGCGCGGAGGGTGTCGAGGCGCAGCTCCGCCCCGCTGAGGAACAGCTCCGCGACAGCGCGAAGGAACAGCTGCGGCCACACACTCTCTGGTCCCTCGACGAGCGCTTGGCGGTGCGGCTGCCGGTCTGTCTCCCATTCGAGCCAGGCGACGGTGTCGGACCGGTCGTCCGTCGCTGCCCGCCGCACGTCGACGCGGACGCCGAGCCCGCCGACGAGGTGCGCTAGAGCGAGCACGGGATTGACCGACGCGGGTTGCGTCTCGCTCGCCAGGAGCGGAAAGGCTCGGGCGATCGTGGCGCAGGCGGCGGTGACCAGCGCGCTGTCACCGGGCACGACCAACGTGGCGCAGCGGACGGCTCGGACCGGCCGGTGAGCTGGCGCCGACGTGGCCGCGGCGAGACCAGTGGCCAGTTCACCGCTGGTCGCGCCGACCACCGCCAACCGGTACGTGAAGGGCACGCGACCGACTCGCAGCGTGTGACAGATGGACGCAGAGTCGGTCGGGTCCCCGTTCCGCAGGCGCTCGCTCACCGCGCCGGCGAGCTCGAACAGGGCTGCGGGGCTCCTCGCGGACAGCACCAGCAACTCGGGACGGGGGGCGGCGTCCGGCGAACCCGCGGGCTCGGGCTCGTACGCCTCCAGCACGGCGTGCACGTTGGTCCCGCTCATGCCGAAGGAGTTGATCCCCGCGACCTTTCGCGCCAGGGACCGGGGCCAGGCGGCCTTCCGTCTGGGCACCTCGAACCGCATGGTCCCCCAGGGGATGCGTGGGTTCAGCTCGCCGTCGTCCTGCCCCACCGCAGCCGGGATCTCCCCGTGCCGCAACGTGAGCACCGTCTTGATCAGTGCCGCTATGCCGGACGCCGCCTCGAGGTGACCCAGACGCGCCTTGACGCTGCCGAGGAGCAGCGGAGTGCCCCGCCGCCGAACGGCCTCGCCGAGGGCCCCGTCCAGGGCCCCGACCTCGACCGGATCGCCGAGCGGTGTGCCGGTTCCGTGCGCCTCCACCCAGCCCACCTCCTCGGCCCGCACACCGGCATCGGCGAGCGCCGCGGTGATGACCTCCTGCTGTGCCTGCCCGTTCGGCGCGGTGAGGCTGGAGGCGGCACCGTCGTGGTTGGTGGCGGTCCCCCGCACGACCGCCAGGATCGGCCGACCCTCCCGTTCGGCCCTCTCCAGCCGCATCAGCACCACCGCACCCACACCCTCGGCCCGCCCGTACCCGTCGGCAGAGGCCAGGAACGATTTCGAGCGCCCGTCGGCGGCCAACGCCCCGGTCTGGCAGAGCGACACCATGAGGTTGGCGGACAACAGCAGATTCGCCCCGCACACCAACGCGTAGCGGCAGTCCCCGGCCCGCACGGCCCGCACCGCGAGGTGCAGCGCGGTCAGGGACGAGGAGCAGGCGGTGTCCACGCTGACCGTCGGACCGGAGAACCCCATGACATGACAGATTCGACCAGCGGCGAAGCAGAGCCCGCCGCCTGTGGTGTAGTAGGGATCGATCCGTGAGGTGTCGCCCCGGTTCTCCAACCGCTCGGTGTACTCCGAGGCCATGATGCCCAGGAACACGCCGACGTCGAGTCGATCCTTCCGGCGGACGGCGATGCCGGCCCGTTCCATCGCCTCCCACGCGACCTCCAGCAGCATGCGCTGCTGTGGGTCGAGGAGTTCCGCCTCGCGGTGGGAGATGCCGAAGAAGTCCGCGTCGAACTCCGCGATCCGTGGATGGAAGCCCGCCTGGTCCACGTACGACCGGCCCGGCGTGCCCGGCCGCGGGTCGAACACGTCGCGTAGCCCCGGTCGGTCCGTCGGGATCGGCGACAGCGCCAGGCCGTCATCGCACAGAAAGTCCCAGTACTGCTCGGGCGTGTCCAGGCCACCGGGCATCCGTACGCCCAAACCGACGACAGCCAGCGGGTGGTTGTTCCGCCCCTCCAGTTCCCGGATCCGGGCCCTCAGTCGGCGGGACAACTCGAGTTGCTCCGACATCAGCCGCCGGATCCGTTCTTCGTCGATAACCTGGCTCACTCCGCCTCCTCCAGGTCTGCCTGCACGGCTGCCATCAGCTCGCCGAGCCGCGATCCCTCCGGACCACCGCCGTTCGTCGCCGACGCCGGTGGGACGATCCGCCGCATGAGGTGGTCGGTGAGGTCCGAGATCGTGGGATGGTCCAGGGCCACGGTGGCGGGCAGGTCCCGGGCCAGGGCGTGAGACAGCCGGGCCCGCAGGTCCATCACCATGATCGAGTCGAGTCCCAGGTCACCGAACCCCCACTCGTCTGTGACCTCGACGTCGTCGCCCAGGACCTCCCGGGTGGCCGCCGCGACAGCCTCACGCAGCCGGTCACGGCGGGCCTCGTGACCAAGTTCGGCGAGGTCGTCAGCGAGCCAGCCACGTCGCCCTGCCGGCTCGTCGGGGACGAGCGCACCGCCCTCGACGAGCGCCGAATGGCGACCGAGGTCCACGGCGGCGGCAACCAGACGGCTTCTCCCGCCGGTGAGAGCCAGTCGGACCAGTTGCTCGGCCTCGTCGTCATCGATCGCGCGCATGCCGAGCCTCCGCGCGGCGGCCAGAGCCTCGGGCGAGTCCGCCAGACCGCCACCACCCGCCGGGATCCAGGGACCCCAGTCGATGCTGGTGGCCGGGACGCCCTGGACGCGCAGCGTCTCGGCGAAACCGTCCAGGTATCCGTTGGCAGCCGCGTAGTTGGTCTGCCCCGGCGACCCCAGCACGGTGGAGGCCGAGGAGAAGAGCACGAAGGCGTCCAGCGGATGGTTTCGCAGCACCTCCGCGATGTTCGCCGCGCCGTACGCCTTCGCCGCGAAGACCTTCTCGATGGACGACCGGTCGAGGCGCTCGAAGGTCCGGTCGTCGGTGCCGCCGGCCAGGTGCCAAACCGAGCGCAGGGGTGTCACCTCGCCGGCCTCGTCGACGGCGCGACGACAGTCCTCCGGATTCGTGACGTCCCCGGTGACCACGTGCACCCTGGTGCCCCCGGTGGCCAGTTCGTCGAGCTGGGCGCGTGCCGCCGTGGTCGGCGCCGAGCGCGCCATGAGGGTGATGCTGGGCGTGCCCTGCCGGGCGAGGAAGCCGGCCAGTCGCAGGCCCAGGGCGCCGAGCCCGCCGGTGATCAGGGCGCCGCCGACCGGATACCTGCCGTTCGCCGCCGCCGTGTCCCGACGCAGCCGCAGCGTTCGGACGCCGTCGGCAGCGACCTGCAACCGGACGCCCCGCGCCGGCCGGCCCAGCAGTTCGGCCACCACGGTCGCGAAGGCGGACCCGTCCCAGTCGTCGGCGAGGGCGATGCGGGGCAGCACCCGGGCCGTCTCGGCCTCCAGCGAGGCCAGAAGACCCCACAAGGCCTCGCGGATCGGCGGGGCGGAACCGCCGATCACCGCGTACGGGATGTTCCGAGGAGCGACGCGCAGCGCACGGGTCAGCTCCTCGGTGGCGGTGAGAGCGTCGGAGGGACCGCGGCCGAGAGTCGGATCAGCGAACCTGGTGTCGACGACGAGATCGGCGTCGAGCCCGGTCAGATCCTCGGCGCGGACCGTCGTCACGTGGTACCCGCGGCCACCCAGTGCCTCCCGGACGGCCTGGCCGGGCTGCCTGCCCGCACCGAGGAGCGCGATCCGGGCGGCCGAGCCCACGGACGCGGCGGCCGGGGCGGGCGTGTGACGCGCCCAGTGCAGGCTGTAGGCGTGCCGGACACCGGCGCGCAGCGACGTTTCCAGCAGCGACCGTGGCGCACTGCGCAGCCGGAAGCCGTCCACGGTCAGGACGGTGACGCCCGTCTGGTCGAACATGTGCAGGTCCGCGACCTCGACCTGTGCCCGCCCACCGCGGCCGGTGTCGTGTCGGACGGCCCGCACGTGCGCCCACAGCCGCCGTCCCGGTACCGGGCGGCCGGAGAAGGACAGCCGGGCGGCGGCGAAGGGAATCGCCAGGGCCTGCCCGTCCGCGACGGTGTCGTCGGGGGGCCGAACCTCGAACACGACGCTGCTCTGCAGACACGAGTCGAGCAGCCCCGGATGGATCTGATAGCTCGCCGGATCCTCGTCCATCTCGTCGGGCTTTGCGAAGCTGACAAGGGCCTCGTCGCCACGGATCCAGATCCGGTCGATCCAGCGGAAGGACGGGCCGAGGTGATAGCCGAGGCCGTGCAGGTGACGGTAGAACTCGGTGCCGGACAACCGCCGATCAGCCGCGGCGATGAAGACATCGGGGCTGATCGTCGGGGTGGAAAGCGAGTCGGTCCCCGAGACGATCCTGGCGACCAGGTGCTCGATCCACCGGCCCGTCTCGGGATCCAGCAGGCTCTGCACGCGGAGACTGCGCGACTCCCCCGTGTCCTGCGACTCGTGGATCTGCGTCTCGTAGCGTTCACCCTCCCGGAGCACCAGTGCCTGGGGAAAGTGCAGATCCTCCAACACGATGGGCGCGTCGTCAGCGGCCACAGCGGACAGGGCCGTCGCGGTGTGCGACGCCGCGGGCACCGATACCGTGCCGAACAGTCGGTGATCGGCCAGGTGAGGTGGATACTCGGGGCTGCGGTGGGTCCGGAAGACCCGTCCCGCCAGCGCAGGCGAGCGGATCTCCGTACCCCACGGCGGCGGCGCGCTCGGATGTGACTCAGCCGGCTGCGGCATGTCCGGCCAGTGCCGGGTGGCGGCGAACGGGTACCCGGGGGCATGGGCCCGCCGCGCCCCGTACGGGTACGCCCTGGCCCAGTCCAGATCCTGGCCGGCCTCGTACAGTGCCCTGGCGGCGATGAGCAGGGCACCGCGCTCGTTCGCCCCCCTTCGAAGCGAGGAGACGCCCCTCCCCGGCGGTGCCGAGCCCGCTCCCCGCACCAGATTCACGAGCGTGGCGTCCGGGCCGATCTCCAGGCAGAAATCGACACCCAGCTCGCGCAGTCGCCGGGCACCGTCCAGGAAACGGACCGGCCGTCGGGCTTGCCGCACCCAATAGTCGGCTTCGAGAGAATCGACCACGTCGCCGGTCAGGTTGGACACGACGGGTATCCGCGGTGCCTGGAACCGCAGCGGGGCCGAGGCACCGGCGAACTCGTCCAGGACCGGGTCCAGCAGACGCGAATGGAAGGCCCGGGTGACGCTGAGCCTGCGCACCGGCAGACCTTCGGCCGACAGCTTGGCGGCGAGGGCCTCAATCTCGGCCGGCCTGCCGGAGACGACCGTCGCCTCCGGCGCGTTCACGGCCGCGATGTCCAGGCTGGTGCCCGCGATGTGCATGGCGACGCGATCCTCGGCGGCGGCGACTGAGAGCATCGCCCCGGGCTCGGTCCGCTGCATGAGGCTGGCCCGCTGGGCGACAAGCCGCATACCGGCCGGGAGGTCCATCACCCCGGCGTACAGGGCGGCAGCGATCTCGCCGACGCTGTGCCCGATGACGGCCACGGGGGTCACGCCCCAGGACTCCCAGAGCGAGGCGAGCGCCACCTCCAACGCGACAAGTGCCGGCTGGGTCAGCCGCGTCTCAGCCAGAATGCTGTCGTCTCCCCCGCTGAACACCAGGTTGGTGAGGGAGGCGCCGACATCCGGGCCCAGGAGCTGCGCACACTCGTCGAATGCCGCGCGGAACGTGGGCTCGGACTCGTACAGCTCCCGACCCATGCCGGCGTACTGGCTGCCCTGGCCCGAGAAGAGGAAGGCGACCCGCGGTGGACCGCCCGCCGGATGC
The DNA here is from genome assembly GCF_016802865.1 of Micromonospora parastrephiae. Taxonomy (GTDB): domain Bacteria; phylum Actinomycetota; class Actinomycetes; order Mycobacteriales; family Micromonosporaceae; genus Micromonospora; species Micromonospora parastrephiae. Next base: position 8,098 of record NZ_JAEVHM010000015.1, read on the forward strand.
CCACGCACCGGTCGGCGCAGCCCATCCAGGAGCTGCTTCCGGGTTCGCCCGAGGACCGCCCGCCGGTACGCGAGGTGCGCCCGGCCGACGGCCGCGGTGCGGGTCAGGTCCGCCATCTCCTCCTCATCGGCGCTTTCCAGCCGGTCGAGCCAGGTTCTCGACAACCGCTCCAGCCCTGCGGTGTCCGGTGCGGACAGCAGCAACAGCCGCGTTCCGTCCGACGATCCGTCCGCCGCCGGCCGGCGTGCGACCGGAGCGTCCCCCGGATCGGAGAGCACGACATGCGCGTTGGTACCGGTGAACCCGAAACCCGACACGCCGGCGACCCGAGCGCGACCGTCGCGCCACCACGGTGTCGGGCGGTCCACCACCCGTACGTTCATCTCGGCCCACGGGACCTGCGGGTTCGGCCTGGTGAAATGGAGGTTCGCGGGGATCAGGTCGTGGCGCAGGGCCAGCACCGTCTTGATGACGCCCACGATTCCCGCCGCCGACTCGCAGTGCCCGATGTTGCTCTTGACCGAGCCCACGTGCAGGGGTTCGCCGGGACGGCGTCCCGGGCCGAGCACACGCCAGGCGGCGCCGAGTTCGATGGGGTCGCCGAGCGCGGTGCCCGTACCGTGGGCTTCCAGGTAGGACAGCTCGCGTCCGGCCACGCCGGCGTCGGCCAGCGCCGTCGCGAGCAGCCTTTCCTGGGCGGTGCCGTTGGGGGCGGTCAGCCCGGCCGAGGCGCCGTCAGAGTTGACGGCGGACCCGCGAACCAGCGCCAGCACGAGATCCCCGTCGCGCCGGGCGTCACGCAGCCGCTTGAGAACGAGCACCCCGCACGCCTCGGCCCGTACGAAGCCGTTCGCGTCGGCGGAGAACGTCCGACAGCGTCCGTCGGGGGAGAGCATCCGCGCACGGCTGACCGAGATCGATGACATGGGGTCCAGCAGCACGTTGACCCCACCCGCGAGGGCCGTGTCGGTCTCGTGCGAACGCAGCGAGCGTAACGCCAGGTGCAGCGCCACCAGCGAGGACGAGCAGGCGGTGTCCACCGCCATCGCCGGGCCCGCCAGGCCCAGCAGGTAGGCGACCCGGCCCGCGACGGCGTTCAGGGCGGTCCCGGTCCCGTAGTAGGCGTCGATCCGGTCGGCCCCGCCGCGCGCGAGCACCCGGGCGTAGTCGGCGTAGCTGACACCGACGAAGACGCCGGTCTGTGAGCCGGCCAGGGCCCGGGGGTCCATGGCGGCGTCCTCCAGGGCGTGCCACGCCGCTTCGAGCAGCAGTCGTTGCTGCGGATCGGTGTTGACCGCCTCACGGGTCGGGATTCCGAAGAAACCCGCGTCGAAGCGGGCGATGTCGTTGAGGAAGCCCCCCTGATCGGTGGTGATTCGACCGCTGAACCTCGCACCGTCCCAGCGGTCACCGGGCACGGCCGTCACACCGTCGTGGCCGCCGCGCAGCAACTGCCACAGTTCGTCGACGGAGTCGGCCCCGGGGAACCGACCGGCCATCCCGACGATGGCGATGGGCTCGCCCGAAGCCGTGTCCGATTGCTCCCGCGGCGACGCGACCCGCACCGACGTCCGCACTTCACGATCGGAACGCGCGGCCTCCGCACTGAGGATTTCGGTCAGGAAGGCGGCCAGTTCGGCGATTGTGGGATGGTCGAAGACATCTGCCGCGCTCACTCTCACGCCGAGCTCGGCCGACACCGCCCGGGCCAGGTCCACCGCCATGATGGAATCCATGCCGAGATCGGAGAAGCCGGACGTCCGCGGAAGGTCGCCCCCCTCGGCGTGCCCGAGCTGCACCGCCAGCAGCCTGGCGACGTGCTCCCGGAGGGCGGCGTCGCGGGCACCTTCCGGCAGAGCGATGATGCCCGCGCCGACGGACGGCGCGTCCGGCGCATCCGGCGTGTCCAACTCCGCGAACAGCCCACGCCGGCGCACCCCGGCCATCACCTCCGTCAGCCGGTATGGGTCGATCGGACAGGCGACGAGGTGTCCCGCCGCGCTGGGAGCCCGTGCGGTAAGCGCCGCACAGCCCCGCTCGGCGCTCAGCGCACCGACCCCGATCCGTACCGACTGGGCACGCAGCTCGGCATCGGCCATTCCGCCGCCGTCCAGCGCCCACGGCCCGTAGGCGATGCTGACCGCCGGTAATCCGACGGACCGGCGGTACGCGGCCAGTGCGTCCAAGGCCCCGTTCGCCGACGCGTACGCGCCGTGCCCCGGGCTGCCCCACAGGGCGGAGACCGAGGAGACCAGCACGAAGAAATCCAGCGGCCACGACAGGGCCGCCAGGTGCAGCGACCATGCCCCGCCCGCCTTCGCCCGCAGCGCTGCGGCGAACCGCCCGGTGGCGAGAAGCTCCGCCGGGGCGGTCTCCACCGTGCCCGCCGCGTGGACCACTCCGCGTACCTCGGGCATCGCCTCCAGTGCCGAACAGGCCGCTGCCAACCGCTGCGGATCGTCGCACCCGCCGCCCCGGTAGGCGACCTGCACGTCGGCACCGCGCAGGTCGTCGAGGAGCTGCGTCGCCGGCGTCGGCAGGTCCCCGACACCTCGCCTGCCGATCAGCAGCAGGTGTCGCGCCCCCCGTCGAACCAGATCCGCGGCGATCTCCCGTCCGACAGCGCCGAGCCCGCCGGTGATGATGTAGGTGGCGTCGGCGCGCACGGGCAACCGCGGCTCGTGTTCGGTGGCCGGACGCAGCCGAGCGCCGAAGACGTCGCCGCGGCGCACCGCGATCAGGTCCTCGACCGGGCCGTCGTCCTCCGCCGCCGGCGAGGTGAGGTGACCCAGCAACGCGTACACGTCGGTCTCGGTCACCTCCCACGGCAGGTCGACCACGCCACCCCAGACGTCACCGAATTCGAGGCCCAAAACGGGCGCCAACCCGTGCACCGGGCCGTGGCCGCCGGCGGCGGAATCATGCTCGTCGACGCGCAGGCCGCCCCGGGTGACCGCGACGGCCCGACCTCCCACGGGAACTGCGCGGGACAGGGCGGTCACCGCCGCCGTGACCGCCGCGCACGACGCAGCGGCCTCGCTGACGAACGTCTCGGGCCGCTCGGTCGGTGCTGCCTTCATCGCCATCACGAGCGCCACCCGCCCCGGTGACCGGTCCTGCCAGAACCGCTGCCAACCTGGCGCGTCCGCGGGCAGCTCGGCGTATGCCCAGCCGGGCGGCGGTTCGCCGTAGGAGGACCGCTCGGCACCGCCGGGGCCCGGCGGCCGCGGCACCAGGATCGTGCCGGGCAGGCCCTGGGCCGCCGCCGACACACTGATTCGGAACAGGAGGTCAGCGTCGTCGCCCGCCAGGACGAGGCGGTGGTCGGTCGGCGCCGCGACCGCCGCCCGACCGATCGGCGACCAGCCGACTGTGTGCGCCGAAACAGGTTGGCTTCTGGTCGGCTCCCCGGCCGGTGTCGGCAGGGGATCCGGACCGTGCCGGCGCCGCTGCCACGGGTAGGTCGGGATGTCTATGAGGTCCCGCACCGGCACTGCCGCCGTTGGCCGTGGGTCGTCCTGCCCGGATGCCAGGAGGGTCACGCCGGGCGAGGGACGGCCCTCGGCCAACGCTCGCAGCGCTTCGACCGCCGTGCCCGGTTCGGTGGCGGCGATCCGGGCGGCGATGTCCATCCGGGTCCGCCCGTACACCGCCATGGCGGCGAACGCCGGGTAGTCGCCGGGGGCCAGCCCGGCGAGATGTTCGGCGTACCGGGCGGCCAGTGCGCGCAACGCCTCAGGGGTACGGGCGCTCAGGTCGAAACCGTTGGTCGTGGCGGGCCGAGCAGGCGTGCCGGCCCACCCGCCGAGGATGACGTGGGCGTTGGTGCCGCTCATGCCGAACGAGCTGACCGAGGCGTACCGGCCGTTGTCGCTGGCCCAGGCCATCGGCTCCACGGGCACGGTGATGCCCGTACCGGACAGGTCAGTCCTCGGGTTCAGGGTGCGGAAGTGCACAACCGGTGGGATCCGCCGGTGGCGCAGGCACAGCACGGCCTTGATCAGCCCGGCTATCCCGGCTGCTGCCTCCAGGTGCCCGACATTCGTCTTGACGGCACCAACCGGCAACGCGGCCTGGTCGTTGCGGCGTCCGAGCGCCGTGGCCAGCGCCTCCATCTCGATCGGGTCGCCGAGCGCGGTCCCGGTGCCGTGGGCCTCCACGTAGCCGATGTCGGCCGGCGCGAGGCCCGCGTCGGCCAGGGCTGCGTCGATCAGGGCGACCTGTGACAACACGTTCGGTACGGTGAAACCGCTCGACCGCCCGTCGGCATTCACCGCCGAGCCCCGCAGCACCGCGTGCACCCGGTCGCCGTCGCGTAGCGCGTCGTCCAGCCGCTTGAGGACCACGACCCCGCAGCCCTCGCCCCGGGTGAACCCGTTGGCGCGCGCGTCGAAGGTCTTGCACCGCCCGTCCGGCGCCAGGGAGCGGGTGGCGGCCACCAGCCGCATGGACCGTGGGGACATGACGAGGTTGGCCCCGGCGGCGAAGGCCATCTCGCACTCGCCGCGCCGCAGTGCCTGCACCGCCAGGTGCACCGCGACCAGAGACGACGAGCAGGCGGTGTCGACGGCCAGCACCGGCCCGTTCAGGCCCAACGCGTGGGCGACCCGGCCGGCCGCGAAGTTGTGCCCGTTACCGGTGGTGGCGTAGGCGTCCGGTTCGCCACTGAGCCAGTCCCGGTAGTCCTGCCACATGATGCCGAGGTACAGCCCCGCCCGCGTGTCGCGCAGCCGGTCGGCCGGTAGGCCGGCGTTCTCCATGGCCTCCCAGGCGACCTCCAGCAACAGCCGGTGCTGGGGGTCGAGGTGCCGGGCCTCGCGCGGACTTATACCGAAAAAGTCCGCGTCGAAGTCGAGGACCTCGTCGAGAAAACCGCCGCGGTGCGGCAGCCCTTCCCACTCCCTGGCGAAAGCTCCCATCCGCGAGCGTGGCATTTCCCGCACGAGGTCGTGTCCGCCGATCAGGGCCTTCCAATAGCCGCCCAGGTCGGCGATTCCGCCCGGTAGACGCAGGCCGACGCCGACGATCGCGACCGGCGACATGCTCTCCTGCTGCTCCAGTCGACGCCGCAACGTCCGGATCGTGTCCCGGGCGCGGCTGAGCGGGGTCGTCCGGCCCGTGTCCGAAGTTTCGGGCTGCTCCATCAACGGGGTTTCTCCAATCCGGGCCCGGCGGCCAGCCGCTCGCACAGCGCCATCGCGACCGCGCGGGGGCTGCCATGCGCCCACAGCAACGTCGGGGGCAGGCGGAGGCCGAACGCGCCTCCAGGCGGTTGCGCAGTTCCAGGCCCATGAGCGAGTCGAGACCAAGGTGCTTGAAGTTCGCGTCCGGCCGGATGCTCTGGGCGTCCATCCGCAACACCCGACCCGTCAGGTCCCGCACCCCGTCCTCGGCGATGCCGAGCCGGCTGTCCGGGTCGGCCTCGCCGAGGCGGGCGAGCAGCCCGCCACCGGCGGTCGTCCCCTCCAGGCCGGACAGCGACAGCAGGCGCTCCCAACTCGGGCTCGCCGCGGTGTCGGGATAGGCGTCGAACCACTGCCGCAGGTTCACCGCCACGTAGCCGACGACCACGTCGCCGCGAGCGATCATCCGGGTCAGCGCTGGCCACATCTCGTCCACCGCGACGCCCGCCATGCCCCGCGCTTCGAGCCGGTCGCCGCGTGCGGCGTCCTGCGCGGCCAGCCCGCTTCCGGTGACCGGGCCCCACTGCACGCTGAGTGCCGGCAACCCGCGGCCCCGACGGGCCTCGGCGAAGGCGTCCAGGTAGGCGTTGGCGGCGGCATAGGCGGCCTGCCCGGCGTTACCCACGAGCGTCGCCGCGGAGGAGAACAGGACGAGGTGCTCCAGCGGATCGTCGGCGGTAACGGTCGCCAGGTTCCGCACACCGTCGACCTTCGGCCGGAGCACAGCCGTCAACTGCTGGGGCGTGAGGTTCTGGATCGTGGCGTCGGCCAGGCCCCCGGCCGCGTGGAAAACCCCGCGCAGCGGCGGCAGGAGTTCGCGCAGCTCCGCCACGACCCGCCGGACCGCCGGGGCGTCGGCGACGTCACACGGCCGGACCTCCACCCGAGTGCCGCGGTCCCGCAACGCCGCAAGGCGCGCGGCGGCGGACGCGTCCGGGGCGGAGCGACCGAGCAGGACGAGAGCACCCGCTCCGTTCTCGGCGAGAAACTCGGCAAGCGAGAGCCCGAGCGCCCCTAGGCCACCCGAGATCAGGTACGTGCCGTCGGTGCGGAGCCAGGCCGTCGGCGGGCCTGCCGGTTTCGGCGGTGTCTTCCCGCCCCGGGTGATCCTGGCCCCCAGACGTCGGCCGCCCCGACGGGCGATCTGGTCCTCTGCGTCGTCGTGCAGGATCTCCGCCGCCAGCGACGCCGTGGCGGTCCGTACCGCGCCGTACTCGACGTCGATCAGGCGAGCCGCCAGTTCGGGATGTTCGCGTTGCAGGACCCGGGTGTAGCCCGAGTAGAGCGCCGACCCCGGATCCGGGACGTCGCCCGCGTCAACCGCCAGGGCGTTCTCCGTGACGATCACGAGGCGTGGTGGTGCGCCGAGCCGAACACAGCCGCGGACCAGTGCGGTGAGCCGGAGCAACCCGTCCCGTTGGGCGGGCAGTCCGGCGTCGGCGGCGGGCGCGACGAAGACCAGGCCGTCGCAGGTGCCCTCGGCGAGCAGGCGGTCGGGCTCCGCCCCGTCACGGACGACGGCGGTCCCGTCGGCCCCCGCGCTCGAGAGGGCGGCGGCAAGCACGTCGGCGGGTTCGCCGGCCGCCGAGTGCACGATCCACCGGCCGGAGGCGCCGGCCGTCCGGATCGGGGGCAACGGCACCCACTCGACGTGGTGCAGGCGCTCGGCCTCGACCTGCGGGTCACCGGCGAGCGCGGTGAGCTCCAATCCCTCAACGGTCAGCACCGGGCGACGTCTGTCGTCGAAGACCTGTACGTCCAGCAGACCGTCGCCACGCCGTACGGCGTGCGACCACAGCGTCGTTGCTGGCTGCTCGGGCAGGTCCCACCAGATCCGGTGGATGCCGGTGGGTACCAGCGCGGTGTCCCCGTCGCAGAGCGCGATCGCCACCTGCAGCGCGCCATCCAGCAGGGCCGGGTGCAGCGCGTGGGAGCGCTGGCCGCGGGCGAGCCGCTCGGGCAGCGACACCTCGCCCAACGCCTCGTTCCCGCCCTTGCGGAGCAGCAGGGTTCCCAGGCATCGGAAGGCGGGACCGTAGCCGAGCCCCCGCCGGGCGCAGTTGGCGTAGAACTCACCGTCCCGGGTCGACTCGTCGTCGCCGGACCAGTCCGGCCAGAGCGGCGGGGCGGCGAAGGCCGGGTGTCCGTTGGCCCGGGCCACGGCGTTGACCTCCCAGCGTTCCGCGCCCTCGGGCAGCGACAACAGGCGAAAGGCAGGTCCCTCCTCGGCGTCGTCGCGCCACTCGACGGTCAGGCGTGCGGGAGTCTCGCCCAGCGCCACCGGACTGACGAATCGGACGTCCGCCAGGCCGCCCGGGGTGGTGCCGGTCCGCCCACGCATGGCGTCCAGCGCGAACAACAGGACGACGGCACCGGGCAGCACCGGCGTGCCGTAAACCCGGTGGTCGCCCAACCAGGGCAGGTCGGGCAGGGACAGCTCGAGCGGAGCGTGCCACGTGCCGCTCTGGCCGACGGCCGGCTCCAGTGCGACAGCGAGGCCGCGGGCAACGCCCCGGCTGCGGGTCCGCTCCGCGATCCAGTACCGCTGCGGGCGTAGCGGGTAGCCGGGGACCGGCACCGGATCCCGGCTCGGTAGTCCGCCGAAAGGCTCCAACCCGGTGACGTAGCCGCGCGCCAGCGCCGTCGAAAGGTCGCGGGCCGAGCCGGCGTCGCGGTGCAGGGTCGGCAGTACGACGGTCGGCTCGGCCCGGAACCCCGCGACTCCCTCGATCGCGTTCGTCAGGACGGGATGGGCGCTGACCTCGACGACGTGTGTCACCCCGGTGTCCAACAGAGCCTGCATGGCGTCCGCGAACAGGACCGGCCGGCGCAGGTTCTCCGCCCAGTACGCCGCGTCCATCTCCCGTCCGTCGACCAGCCGGGACCGCACCGTGGACATCAGCTCGACGTGCGCGTCCCTCGGCCGGACGGCGGCCAGCGCGCTGAGTAGGTCGTCACGTAGGTCGTCCATCGCCGGGCTGTGCGAGGCGTAGTCGACGTTGACCAGCCGGCAGTGCACGCCGTCGGCCTCCAACAATTCGCTGAGCACCAGCACCTCGTCGGCGTCCCCGGACAGCACACACGACGTCGGCCCGTTGTGGACCGCGAGCGCGACGTGGTCCTCGAAGCCGTCGAGCGCTGCTCGGGCCGCGTCGGGGTCGAGTTCCACGGCGAGCATCCGGCCGAGTCCGCTGGACCGTCGGACGATGGCACTGCGGCGCGCCACGACTGACGCCGCATCCTCGTACGACAGGATTCCCGCCAGGGTGGCCGCTGCGATTTCGCCCTGGCTGTGCCCGACCACCACATCGGGCTCGACGCCGCTGGCCCGCCACGACTCGGCGAGGCCCAGCGACACGGCCCAGAGGACGGGCTGCAGCATGTCGATGCGGGTCAACCACTCCTCGTCCGCGTCATCGCTGAAGAAGTCGAGCAGGTCCCAGTTCGTATGGGCTCGAAGCGCCTCGCCGCACCTCGTGACCACCTCGGCGAACCGTGGGCAGTCCCGGAAGAGTTGCCGGCCCATACCGCTCCACTGCCACCCCTGACCGGGAAAGACGAAGGCCGTGCGGCCCCGCGGCACCGCCCATCCCACCACCGCGCCGGGGACCTCCAAGTCCTCCCAGCGTCCCGGCCGCCCCTGTCCCAGCCGGCCGGCGACGGCCGACACCTCTGCCAGCCTGGTCGAGGCCGCCAGCGCATCGCACGCCACCACCCCGCCTCGGACGGGAAAGTGGTCACGGCGCCAGGCCAGCGTGCCCGCCAGGCCGGCCATGCCGCCGGACGTGGTCGGCAGGGCCTCGCGCAGTTGGTCCGCGCGCTGCGCCAGCGCGGCCCCGTCCTTGGCGGACAGCGCGAGCAGGAACTCCTGCTCCGCCACCGGTTTCGCCGCCTCGGTGGGCCGGCCGGCCTGCTCGGGCGGTCCGGTCACGACCACATGGGCATTGGTGCCTCCCCATCCGAAGGAACTGACGCCCAGGTAGAGGGGTCCCGCCGCCGGTAGAGGTTCGGGCTCGCGCACCACCCGTACGCCGAGTCTCGCGAAGTCGATCGCGGGGTTGAGTTCGGCTGAGTGCCGACTCGGTGGCAACGTGCGGTGTCGGATGGCGAGGAGCAGCTTGACCAGGCCGGCGATGCCGGCGCTAGCCTCGAGGTGACCGATGTTTGTCTTGATCGAACCGATCCGCACCGGTCTGTCGGCCCGGCCCAACACCGCACCGACGGCAGCGGCTTCGATCGGGTCCCCCCGTCCCGTCCCGGTTCCGTGCGCCTCGATGTACCACGGAGCCGGCACTCCGCCGCCGTAGGCGCGGCGCAACAGATCCTCCTGCCCCTCCTGGCTGGGGGTGACGAGGCTGTCGCCCCCTCCGTCGTTGTTGACCACGGTGCGCACCACCACCCCGTGCACGTGGTCACCGTCGGCGAAAGCCCTCGCAAGGGTCTTGAGGTAGAGCGCCACGACTCCCTCGCCCCGGACGAACCCGTTGGCCCCCGCGCCGAACGCGGCGCAGCGCCCGTCGGGTGACAGTCCACCGAAGTGGGTCAGGCCCACGGTGACGTGCGGGTGCACCATGAGGTTGGTCGCGCCGACCAGAGCGGCGTCGATCTCCCCCTGCCGCAACGCCTGGACGGCCAGGTGGAGGGCGACGAGCGAGGAGGAGCAGCCCGTCTCGACGGTCATGCTCGGTCCACGTAGCCGGTAGTGGTACGACAGGCGCGCCGCGATCACGTCCAGGGCGTTGCCGACCAGGCTGTGCGGTGTCGGTTCGACCGCCCGTTCAAGGCGTAGCAGTTCGTAGTCGTGCCATGAGGCGCCGACGTACACCCCCGTGCGTGTGCCGGCCAGGTCGGCGCTGCGCACCCCGCCGTCCTCCAGCGCACGCCAGCTCGTCTCGAGCAGCAACCGCTGCTGCGGGTCCACCACCGCTGCCTCACGGGGCGACACCCCGAAGAAGGCGGCGTCGAACCGGTCCGCCCCGTCGAGGAAGCCGCCCACGGCCTGAATCTCGCGCTCCGGGTCCAGCACGGCGGAGCTGTCCCAGCGGTCGGACGGAACCGGACCGATCGCGTCGTCACCGCCCAGGAGCAGGGCCCACAGGTCGTCCACATCCGCCGCGCCGGGAAACCGACCGGCCATTCCGACGACGGCGACGGCTTCCGCGGGATCGTAGGTCATGTCTAGGCCCTTCCTGTTCTCGGAATCTGCGCGTCCTCGCCGAGTGGTGCCGCACCCACTGGCTGCCCACTCCTCGGGACGGGCACGTCGGCCTCCGGCGTCCTCCGGCGCAGGCGGTGCAGCAGGGACAGCAGGGGGCCGGTCATCGCCGTGGTCACCAGGGCCATCACGACCATGAGGGAGTACAGCGCGTTGTCGAGCAGCTCGAGTTGCAGCCCGACTCCGAGGATGACCAGTTCGGTCAGGCCGCGTGTGTTCATGAGTACGACGAGCGTGAGGGCCGGGCGGGCGGCCAGCCCTTGGGTGCGTGCCCCCAGGTAGGTGCCGCCGACCTTGCCGAGGACCGAGACCGCGAGGATGACGCCGAGCAGGGCGAGATCGGTGAGGTCCAGGGCCGTCAGGTCGACCTGTTGACCTGCCATGACGAAGTACACGGGCAACAGCAGGGCGGTGATCTGCCCGATCGGGACGGCGATGTCAGTGCGGGCGCCGGCGACATCCGGTCTCGGCACGACGGTGCCGAAGAGGAAGGCGCCGAAGATGTAGTGCAGCCCGATCGCCTCCGTGACCGCGCCCGAGAGCAGGACACCGGTCACCACGATGACGAAAGCCCACCCGGCGGCCGATGGTCGCCACCACTCCGGGCAAGGACCGCCTTGAGCAGTGGCCGGACCACGAACACGAGCACCACGATGAAGGGCACGATCAGCGCCGCCCGCCAGTACTGGCCGCCGTGGCCGGCGGCCGCCTGCACCGTCGCGAGGACGGTCCAGGCCACGACGTCGAGGGTGGCCGCCGCGGCGAGAGCGATCACCGCGACAGCCGGGTCGACGACTCGGCTGCTCTTGATGATCCTCGCCAGGACCGGAAGGGCGGTCACCGAGACTGCCAGCCCCATGAACACCATGAACGCCGTCGGATGCCCGGAGGAGTGCCGCTGCGGCAGGAGATAGGCGAGGCCAGCGCCCAGGGCGAACGGCACGAGCAGGGAGCCGAGGACGGTTCCGGTGACGATTCGGCCCCGCCTGAGCAGGATCCGGTGTTCCAGCTCGAATCCGACCGAGAACATGAAGAGCGCGACTCCGACGTCGGCCAGGGCCCGCAGCACCGGACGCAGTTCCGGGGGGAACAGCATCGAGGTGAACACCCCGTCGAGGAGAGTGGGCCCGAGCAGGATGCCGGCGACGATCTCGCCGACGACCGGAGGTTGCCCGATCCTGGTGGCTGCGGCCGCGAGGACCCTCGCGACCAGCAGGATCACCGCCAAGCTGACGAACAGGAGCTGGATCTGGTGGCTGGTCAACTGGCGCCGGCGGGAAGCTTGTTCTTCACGCCCAGGTCGTCCAGACGGATGGTGAACAGGGGGTGGTTGCCGCTCAGGCCGGAGATGAGCCTGACGAATGCGGCCGACGGCTCATCCCTGTGCTCCGGGTCCACGAGTTCCTGGGCCAGGCTGAAGTAGAACTCCTTGTACCTCGACCGGTCGTAAAAGCGCTCGACGAAGATGCGGATCTCGTCGAAGAAGGCACGGTACGCGGCACCATAGCGTGCCAGGGCCTCAGTTTCGATCTCTGGTCGACGCAGAATCTCGTCGATTATCTTCGACAGAACGCTGCCCGCCAACGTGGCCAGTGCGACGCCCGTCGAGAAAAGGGGATCGACGAATGCGGCGGTGTCTCCCACCAACACCCATCCCTTACCGTAGAAATCTCGATTCGTGTACGACCAGTCGCGCGCCGAGCGGAATCCTCCGGACTGACGAGCGTTGCGCATCAACTGTCGAAGCTTGGTCGTCTGCTGCCACTTCTCATGGAATAGTTCGGGCAGCGAACCGTTGTTGTCGCCGGCAAGTTCCGACCGCGTCACGTAGCCCACGCTCTGCCGGTCCTTGTCGATAGGAATGGCCCAGAACCAGCCATCGTCGATTCCCTCGATGAGAATGTTCGTCCATTCGTCACCGGGGAGTCGTTCACAGTTGTCGAAGTAGCTCCACACGGCGACGTTACGCAGTTCCTCGTGCCACGTGGCCTCCGTGAAGCGCCGGCTGAGCACCCGAGCCTGCCCCGAAGCGTCGACCACGAGATGCGCTCGCGCCTGGCGGACCTGCTGCTCGGCACCGCGGACGGTGAAGGTCACCCCGACAACCCTGCCGTCTTCCGAGATGGGCTCCTTGACGGTGGCGTCCTCGAGCACGTAGGCACCCAGCTCACGCGCCCGATCGAGGATCAGCGCGTCGAAGTCCGCCCGGCGGGTGTGGTAGGCGTACGCGTACGGTCCACCCTTGATGAACGAGAAGTTCCACGGTATCTGGTTGTTACCCCAGACCAGCGTCCCACCATATTTCCGCTCGAACCCCCGGGCGTCCAGCCTCTCGGTCAGACCGAGTTCCTCCATCGGGCGCATGACCGCCGGAATAAGAGATTCACCAATGTGATAGCGGGGGAATCTTTCCCGGTCGAGCACCAGAACCCGGCGGCCGGCTTTCGCGAGAAGGCCCGCGGTTGTCGCACCCGCAGGGCCCCCACCGATGACGATTACATCGAATTCAGTGGGCACGCCGAATAGGGATATAGACATGCGTTCTCCCCCGCTCGATGAAAACAAAGAGATGACTTGGGTGACCGTACGTCACCGTCCAGCAACGCGTCAAGGATGACCGGGGCCGCCGATCATCAAGTGGGAAGTGCCTCGAAGAATGCGCAACATTGGAGAAGATATATGTCCCACCGGCCGACTATCCTTCGATGGTCGCGCATTACGATCCCTCCCACTTCGTGCGCGACGGCAGGAGAACCCATGCGGATCCTCTTCACGACGCTCGCGGTGCAGACACATCTCTACCTGCAGGTACCACTGGCATGGGCGCTACGGGCCGCCGGGCACGAGGTGCGCGTGGCCAGCCAGCCGGACCTGACAGAGGTCATCACCTCAGCCGGACTGACCGCGGTGCCGGTTGGCGACCCGCTGGATCAGCGGAGGCTGGCGTCCAACACCCCGACGCTCAAGCCGTCCGAACTCGGCATGGACACGAGTGACCTCGGCGACCTCGGCTACGAGTACATGCACGGGCTGTTCACCGTGATGGCGACCTTCCCCTACCAGCTGGTGTGTCCGGTGCCGATGATGGACGACCTGGTGGACTTCGCCCGTGCCTGGCAGCCCGACCTCGTGGTGTGGGACGAGATGACCTTCGCCGGAGCGGTGGCCGCCAGGGTCACCGGCGCCGCCCACGTCCGCCAGCTGTTCGGTCTGGACATGATGGGGCTGCTCCGACCGCGCCACCTGGAGCTGATCCGCCAACGACCCGCCGAACTGCGGGAGGATCCGCTGGCCGAGTGGCTGGAATGGAGCGTCGAGCGATACGGCGCGACCTTCGACGAGGAGATGCTCCTCGGCCGACGCACCCTCTCGCCCTTCCCGGCGTCCCTCGAACTCGCGGCCCACCCGGGGCTGACGCCATACCGGCACGTGCCCTACAACGGTCCCGCGGTGGTCCCCGAGTGGCTGCACGGGCCGCCGAAACGACGCCGGATCTGCCTCACCCTGGGCTACAACCACGACCAGAACGCCCCGAGCGAGGAGATCATCCCACTGGAAACCATGCTCGACGCGGTCAGCGACCTCGACGCCGACGTGATCGCGACCATCAGCCCGGAACGTGCCCGATCGCTGGGCGGGCTGCCGGACAACGTCACCCCCGTGGATTTCGTACCGTTGGACGCTCTGCTGCCCACCTGCGCGGCGGTGATCCACACCGGCGGCGCGGGCACCTCCCTGAACGCGGTGGTGCGCGGGATTCCGCAGATCATCGCGCCGAGCATGGTCTGGAGCACCGGGCACTACGCCGAGGGCCTGCAGGCGCGAGGCGCGGGAATCCACCTCGATCGGGCGGATATCGCCTCCGAGGATCTGCACCGACGCTTCACGGAAGTACTCGACGATCCGTCCTTCGCCGCGAACGCGGCGGCCCTGCGGGAGGAGGCCGAGGCGGCCCCGAGTCCGCACGCCCTCGTCGGTGGGCTGGAGCAACTCGTGGCGGAGGCGGTTCGGTGATCACTCGTCGCTCGGACGCGGACCTCGGACGTCACCTGCTGACTCTGCGTACCCTGCAGTGGATTTACGGTGCCCAGGCGGACCCGTACGCGCTGCTGCTGCGGGCCGACGATAGCGACGTCGCAGAGCTGCACCGGCAGATCCGGCAGCCCGGGCGGCTGCACCGAAGCAGCACCGGCGCGTGGGTGACCGGCAGCGGTTCCACGGCGGCCCGGATCCTGTCCGACGCGCGGTTGCAACCATCCCACCCGAACCTCGCCGGACCGCAGGAGCACCTGATCCACGACGAGGTCTGGGTGCGCCCGATCTGCCACGTGCTCCCGCTCGTCGAGGCACCCATGTTCCTGACCCGTGCCGACTACGAGCGGTTGAGCCGGCTGGCGGACCCCGTGCTCGGCGACGGCGCGCTGGGCGTCCGGCACGCCGACGTGGTCGAGATCTGCCTTGACCACCTCGACCGGCTTCCCGGGCAGTTCGACCTCAAGGTCGACTTCGCCGCCAGCACGGCGATGCGCGCGGTCGGTCACCTGTTGGGAGTGTCGAGCACGAACGTGGAGGCCCTCGCCGGTCTGGCCCCCAGCCTGGCCCTGACGCTCGACGCCACGCTCTGCCCGCCTCAGTTCCGGGCGGCCCGGGCCCTCACGTCCGCGCTCTCGGCGTGTGCGGCCCTGCTCCGCAGTACGATCACGACCCGCAGTGGCCGGCACGACGGGGCGATCAGCCGGCTGCTCACCAGGCCGGACACCGCACCCGAGCCGTCCGACGTGCTCGCGGTATGCGTGCTGACCGCCGCGGTCGGGGTGGAGGCGGCGGCCAACCTGCTGTGCCACGCCGTGGCGGAGCTACTGGACCGGCCCGAACTGTGGATCGCGGTCCGCGATGACCGGGAGGTGGCTGCCCGGGTCGTCGATGAGGTGTTACGACTGCACCCACCACGCCGGCTGGAGAGCCTCGTCGCCCAGGAGCAACTGGAGTTGGACGGCGAGGTGATACCGGTCGACGGTCAGGTGGTCGTCCTCGTTGACGCCGCAGGCCGCGATCCCGACATCCACCCCCGGGCCGACCAATTCGACATCGACCGTGGCCCCATCGACGACCTGTCCACGACACCAGGCCTGGCCGCCAGTCTCTTCGTCCCGGTGGCGCGGTGGTACGCGATCGCCGCCCTACAGGCACTCGCCACCCGAACGCTGCTGCCGGGTCGGGCCGGTGCCCCTCTGCACCGACTGCGCTCACCCGTTACCCGGGCCCTGCTGCGGATGCCGCTCTCCTTCGACCGGCCCACCGTGCGGGAACGCCGTTGATCCACCTCGTCGATCGCCTCCGGTACTCCACCCCGACCTGGAGAAAACGATGATTATCGAAGCATGCCGGATCTGCGACAGCCGGGACCTGCTCCCGGTCCTCGACCTCGGCAGCCAGGCCATCACCAGCGTCTTCCCGCGCACGCGGGAGGAGAAGGTGCCGGCGGTCCCCCTCGAGCTGGTCAGGTGCTCACCCGAGGGATGCGGCCTGTTGCAACTACGGCACACCGCCGACTTCGACCTGATGTACGGCGACCACTACGGCTATCGCTCCGGCATCCGCGAGTTCATGGTGCGGCACCTGGCCGGTAAGGTCGGCGCCGCGCTGAAGTGGACCCGACCCGGTCCGGACGATCTCGTGCTGGACATCGGCAGCAACGACGGCACCCTCCTGCGCGCCTACCCCGCGGGTCCCACGCTGGTGGGTGTCGACCCGAGCGGAGGTAAGTTCCGCGACTTCTACCCGCCGGCAGCCGACCTCATCGTCGACTTCTTCTCCCGGCGGCTGTTCACCGAGCATTACGGCTCCCGCAAAGCCAAGGTGGTCACGTCGATATCGATGTTCTACGACCTGCCTCGGCCGATGGAGTTCATGCAGGACGTGCACGACATTCTCGACGACGACGGTGTCTGGGTGATGGAGCAGAGCTACATGCCGGCCATGCTCGAGGCCACCGCCTACGACGTGGTCTGCCATGAGCACCTCGAGTACTACTCCCTCCAGCAGATCGAGTGGATGGCACGCCGGGTCGGGCTGACAATCATCGATGCCGAGATCAACGCGGTGTACGGGGGCAGTCTCTGTGTCACTCTGACCAAGCACCCCGAGCGGCATCGGGTGAACGAATCCCAGGTCGCCCGCATCCGGGCACACGAGCGAGCACTTGGACTGGACGGGACTGCTCCGTTCGAGGCCTTCGCCCGACGGGTCCCCCGCTACCGGGACCAGTTGCTCGAGTTCCTGGCCGCCTCCCGCCAGGCGGGGAAACTGACCCTGGGCTACGGCGCCTCGACCAAGGGCAACGTGCTGTTGCAGTACTGCGGCCTGGACGAGACCGACCTGCCGTGCATCGGCGAGGTCAACGACGAGAAGGCCGGCTGTTTCACGCCGGGCACCGGGATACCGATCGTCTCCGAGGACGACGCGAAGTCCCGCCGCCCCGACCAGTTGCTGGTGCTCCCGTGGATCTACCGGGACGGCTTCGTCGAACGGGAACAGTCCTTCCTGGCGGGTGGCGGCAGGCTCGTCTTTCCGCTCCCCCAGCTCAGCGTCGTCTGACGACGACCCTCGCACGAGGACCGAGGACCTTCATGACCGACAACACCGTGTCTGCCAGCACCAGCATGACCTCCCGCCCGCTGTCGGTGCGGGGAGCCTTCGAGTTCACGCCGAAGGTCTTTCCCGACGATCGGGGGGCCTTCCTGTCGCCGTACCAGGAGCCGGCCTTCGTGGCCGCGCTCGGTCACCGGCTGTTTCCCGTCGCCCAGACCAACCACAGTCGGTCCCGACGAAATGTCGTACGCGGTCTGCACTTCACGCTGACGCCGCCGGGGTGCGCGAAGTACGTCTACTGCCCGCAGGGCAGCGCACTGGACATCGTGGTCGACATCCGGGTCGGGTCGCCCACATACGGGCAGTGGGACGCGGTCCTGCTCGATCCCGAGGACTTCCGCGCCGTCTATCTCCCGGTGGGTGTCGGACACGCGTTCATCGGTCTCCACGACGACACGCTTATGTCGTACATGATCTCAGGGAGCTACGTACCCGAGCACGAACTCGCGCTCAGCGTGCTCGATCCCGCGCTTCACCTGCCGATCCCCGGCGACATCGAGCCGATCCTGTCCGATCGCGACCGGGTCGCGCCAAGCCTGTCCGAGGCCAAGGAGCTGGGCATCCTGCCGCGCTACTCGAATTGCCTGGCCCTGGAGGAGCAGATGTACGGGCGGGACGCGCAGCGGACCGACATCGACTCGGACAGGAGGCTCCCGTGACCATCCGGGTGTGGGACTACCTACTGGAGTACGGGAAGGAGCGGGAGGACCTCCTCGCCGGCGTCGAGCAGGTCTTCAGCTCCGGTCGACTCGTTCTCGGTGAAAGTGTCGAGGCGTTCGAGACGGACTTCGGGGCCTACCACGGCGGCCGGCTCTGCACCGGGGTGGACAACGGGACCAACGCGCTGAAGCTCGCCCTCGAGGCCCTGAGCGTGGGGCCGGGCGACGAGGTGATCACCGTGAGCAACACCGCGGCGCCCACCGTGCTCGCCATCGTCAGCACGGGCGCGACCCCGGTCTTCGTCGACGTGCGCGAGGACGACTTCCTGATGGACACCGACCAGGTCGAGGCCGCGATCACGGCACGTACCAGAGCGCTGCTCCCGGTGCACCTCTACGGTCAGTGCGTCGACATGGCTCCCCTGCGGGGCCTCGCCGACCGGTACGGCCTGAAGATCCTCGAGGACTGCGCTCAGGCACACGGAGCCCGCCACCACGACCAGCTCGCCGGCACCATGGGTGACGCAGCCGCCTTCTCCTTCTATCCCACGAAGGTGCTCGGAGCCTATGGCGACGGCGGCGCGGTGATCACAGCCGACGAGGACGTGCAGCGGAACCTGCGGCAGCTGCGCTACTACGGTATGGACACCGCCTACTACGTGGTCCGGGTGCCCGGACACAACTCACGGCTCGACGAGGTGCAGGCGGAAATCCTGCGGCGCAAGCTCCGGCGGCTCGACGAGTACGTCGAGCGACGCAACGCCGTGGCGCGACGCTACGAGGAGCAGCTCGCCGACCTGAGCGCACCCGACGGACTCCGCCTGCCCGCCACCGCGCCGGGCAACCGTCACGTTTACTACGTGTACGTGGTGCGCCATCCCCGACGGGACGCCGTTCTGGAGGCGCTGAAGGAACACGACATCTTCCTGAACATCAGCTACCCGTGGCCGGTGCACACCATGTCCGGACTGGCTGATCCGAAGTACCCGGCTGGATCACTGCCGGTGACGGAGAAGGTGGCCGGTGAGATCTTCTCCCTGCCGATGTACCCCTCGCTTCCCGAGTCGGTGCAGGAGCACACCATCGCTGCCCTGCGCGAAGTGTTGGCCGCGGTGTGACCGGCCCGGCCGACCTCGACCCGCGCGGACCGGCGTCCGGCACACCGGCGACACGCAACGGGATCTACGACCATGGTCACCTTTACGACGTCGTGTATCGCGGCGGCGGCAAGGACTACCGGGGCGAGTCCGAGGTGGTGACGAGGCACATCCGCACGTTGAACCCCGAGGCGGCCTCGCTGCTGGACGTCGGATGCGGCACCGGCGGGCACCTGCGGCACTTCGCGCGGGAGTTCCGGCACGCCGAGGGGATCGACATCACCGACGGCATGCTCGCGGAGTGCAGAAGGAGGGTGCCGGGTGTCGCCGTCACCCGAGCAGACATGCGGACGTTCCGGCTGCCACGCCGGTTCGACGCCATCGTGTCGCTGTTCAACGTCATCGGGAACGTGGCGGATCGCGCCGAGCTGGACCTGACGCTGGTCAACCTGAGCCGCCACCTGGTCCCAGGCGGCGTACTCGTGGTGGAGCCCTGGTGGTTCACGGAGAACTTCACGCCCGGCCACATCGGTAGCAGCGTCACCACGCTGGACGGCCGGACGGTGGCGCGCGTGTCCCACTCGGTCCGGGAGGGCGACACGACCCGGATGCGGGTGCACTGCATCGTCGCCGAACCCGGCGCCGGGCTACGACACTTCACCTACGAGCACGTCATGGCACTGTTCAGCCGGGCGCAGTACGAAGCGTCGTTCGCCCGTGCCGGCTGTCCGGCCCACTACGTGGAGGACGCCTACCCGGGCAATGGGCTGTTCGTCGCGGTCAAGGGACTGCACGAGCGGGAGCGGGCACCCACCGCCCGACCGCGCGGGGCGGGACGACGATGACGGGGCCACGGATCGCCCTGCTCGGCGCGTCGGGGTTCATCGGGTCCGCCGTCCTGGCAGAGCTGGCGCGACGGCCCGTTGTCATCCGGACCGTCGCGCGTCGGCCGGTGCTGGTGCCGCGGCAGTCCCGCGCCACGATCGAGGTCCGCAGCGCGGACCTCACCGAACCGGGCGAGATGGCGGCGGCCGTGCTCGGGGCCGACATCGTCGTGCACTCGATCGCCCACATCGCCGGTTCGTCGTCCTGGCGGCTCGGGGACCGGGACATCGCCGCCGAACGCGTCAACGTGGGCCTCGTCCGGGACCTGGTCGGCGTGCTCGCGGACCGCCGGAGCGGCGGGCCGCCGCCGACCGTCGTGTTCGCCGGCGCCGTCACCCAGACCGGGCCCTACCAGGGCGAGGCCATCGACGGCACGGAGCCCGACCGGCCGGCCGGCGAGTACGACCGGCAGAAGCTCGCCGCGGAGAGTTTGTTGATGTCCGCACACGCCGCCGGTGTTTTGCGCGCCGTCTCTCTCCGGCTGCCCGCGGTCTTCGGGCCCGCACCCTACGCCGCCAGCCCGGACAAGGGCGTGGTGTCCACGATGGCGCGTCGGGCGCTGGCCGGTGAGCCGCTGACGATGTGGCACGACGGCTCCGTCCGGCGAGACCTGTTGTTCGTCGCGGACGCTGCCCGGGCCTTCGGTGCCGCCCTCGACGGATCAGCGCGGGTGGCCGGCCGGCACTGGGTGTTGGGCACCGGGCACGGCACGCCTCTGGGCGAGGTGTTCACGATGATCGCCGCAATGGCTGCCGAGCACACCGGAACACCGCCGGTGCGGGTCGTCGCGGTCGAGCCACCGCCCTACGCGGACGCCGGAGACTTCCGCCACCTCACCGTCGACTCCACAGCGTTCCAAGCCGCCGTCGGGTGGCGGCCACGGGTGCCGCTCGCCGAGGCACTGCGGGACACGGTGGCGTTCTGGGCACGACGCGGCGACCGGCCCGAGGGCTGACGGCAACCGGCGCCGGCCCGGGCGGCGACGCCTGGGCGCGCCGAACGGCGCTGCTGGTGTCAGCGGATCTCGACCAGACCGAAACGAGACGTCACTGGTTCTTCCCGACCAGGAACGGCCCGAGGACCAGGTGGTCGATCTCCGTCTTGAGGAAGCAGTCGAGGGCGTCCGCCGGCGAGGACACGATCGGCTCGCCGGCGACGTTGAACGACGTGTTGATGAGGCAGGGCACGCCGGACCGCGTGGTGAACGCCCGCAGCAGCGCGCACAGCTCCGGGTTCTGCTCGTCGTTCACCGTCTGAATCCGCGCGGTGCCGTCGACGTGGCAGGCTCCGGGAATCCTGTCCTGAAACTCCGGCCGGACCGGAAACACGAATGTCATGTATGGCGACACCCGCTTCTTGCCCATGTCGAAGATCTCCTGCGCCCGCTCCTCCAGGACCACGGGAGCGAAGGGCCGGAAGGGCTCCCGGTGTTTGACCCTCGCGTTGATGATGTCCTTGATGTCGGCGAAGGCAGGATTGGCGAGGATACTTCGGTTGCCCAGGGCCCGGGGACCGTACTCGGTGCGGCCCTGGAACCATCCGACCACCGCCCTGCCACATAGCAGCCGCGCGGTCTCGTCGGCTATCTCCCCCGGCGCCAGCTCGCGCCACCACACCCGCCCGGCCCGATCGTCGAGCGCGGCGCGGATCTGCGCGTCGTCGAAGTCGGGCCCGAGGTATGGCGAGGGCGTGGCGGGTGCGCACCGCCTCCCGGGCGTGTGCGCGGCGTAGACAGCGGCGCCGATCGCCACGCCGGGGTCGCTCGCGCCGAAGCTCACCTGTACGTCGGTGAACCGGGAGCCCTCCAGCAGCTTGGTGTTGTTGACGCAGTTGAGGGCGAGGCCACCCTCGAAGGTCAGCCGACGCAGATCCGTTCTGGCCTGGAGGGCCCGGAGCTGATGGGCGGTGACCTCCTCGATCATGTGCTGGGCGGCCGCTGCCACCGTGGCCCGGTACGTGAACCGCTGGCGGGTTTCCTCGGAGCCATCAAAGATCCTGTCCAACACCGGATAGTGCGGACGGGCGCCCTGAGGGTCGTCGACGAGGGTGGTCATCTCGTACGTGCCGTCCTCCCGCAGTCTGACGACCTCGCCGATCAGCCGGTTGTCGGCGGGTGCGGCACCGTAGGCCGACAGGCCCATCACCTTGTACTCGTCGTTGTTGGGCACGAACCCGAGATACCGGGTGATCTCCCCGAAGAGCAGCCCCAGCGAGTGTCCCGCGTTGATCGTCTGCTCGTCGAACAGGCGGATCCGCCCGGCCCGGATCTCCCCCATGACGGACGAGTGCTGCTCGCCTCGCCCGTCGCTCACCAGGAAGGCGGTGTCCTCCCCGCCGCCAAAGTAGTACCCGCACATCAGGTGCGCGAGATGGTGCGGGACGAGCACAAGTTTGTCGTCGGGCAGGTCGTACCCGGTCCGGCGCGCGAAATCCTCCCGGATCGCCCTCCTGCAGAGCAGTTCGGTGTACGCCTGGTCGAGGTTGTCGATGTACTGGAACATCTCCTCCGGCGTCTGGGAGACGTCGCAGGCCTCGGAGATCATGGTCCGGACGGCGTCAGCGGAGAACTGCCACGGGAACGCCACCGCGTCGACGTCCTCGAACGCGATGCCCGCCCGCTCCAGACACCACCGCATCGCGTTCATCGGGAACGCGGAGGTCTTCTTCTCGCGGTTGAGTCGTTCCTCCTCGACCGCGGCCACGAGCTCACCGTCCACCAGGACGGCCACCGCGGCGTCGTGGCCGAGGACGTTGTGGCGGTCCACGCCCTCCACGCCCCACAGTCGCCGGAACACCTCGGCGCCCCGGGTGAAGCCGTTGTATCCGATGACGATCAAGGCTGCTCCTTCGCCGACTACCAGGCCACCGGCAGGTCGTAGAGGCCGAATATGGATCCGTCGTACTTGGCGTTGAGGTCGTCCACGTCCGCGGTGATCCGCAGGTCCGGCAGGCGCTCGAAGAGCCTGCGGTAGGCGATCTGCAGTTCCGCCCGCGCCAGGTTGTGCCCAATGCACTGGTGCACCCCGTACCCGAAGGCCAGATGCTGGTTGGACGGCCGGTGGATGTCGAATTCGTCGGGGCGCTCGAAGAATCGTTCGTCGCGGTTCACGGCCGCGTTCAAGACGACCACGGCGTCGCCCGCGCGTATCACCTGGCCCGCCACCTCGATATCCTCCAGCGCCATGCGGTCGCCCGCCGCCCAGTCCACGACCGAGTGGTAGCGGAGCAGCTCCTCCACCGCCCGGGGCCACAGCCCTGGGTCGGCGCGCAGCTCGGCGAGGGTGGCGGGCTGCCGCAACAGGGTGAGCACGCCCAGGGGAATCATGTTGGCGACGGTCTCGTAGCCCGCGAACAGCAGCAGCGCGACCATCCCGGTCAGCGCCTCGTGCGAGAGCTCACCGGTGGCCCGCCGGGATCGAACCAGCCGGCCGATCAGATCGTCTCCCGGCTCGCGTTCGCTGCGGGTCACCAGCCCTTCGAGATACTCCCGGAGTTCGGCGATGGCGGCCGTCCCCTCCGCCACGTCCGTGGTGATCCGAGCCATCCTCCAGGTCAGCTCGTTGAAGAGCCCGTGGTCCGCGTAGGGCACCCCCAACAGCTGGCAGACGACCATGGACGGCACGGGCAGGCCGAACTTCTCCACCAGATCCCCGGCCGGCTTCCCGGAAAGCATCGTGTCGATCGTGGAGTCCACGATGCCGAGGATCCGCGGTCGCATCTGGTCTACCCGCCGGACGCTGAACTCGGAGATCAGCATGCGGCGATAGAAGGTGTGCTGCGGCGGGTCCATGCTGATGAACTCGCCGTCCTGGAATATCGACTCGCTGCCATCGTCGACGGGCGCCGGTACGAGGGCGGGGAAGTCGGGACGAGCAAGGTCCTTGCTGATCCGACGGTCGGTCAGCAACTGACGGCCCTCGGCGTACCGGAGCACGACCCACCCCCGTCGGCCGCTCAGCAGCCGCACCGGAGCGACCGGAGCCTCTTCCCGCAGCCGTTCGTATTCGGGCGGCGGGGACCACGGGCATCGACGAGGCATTGGAAATACCAACGCCTCGGCTTCGTCCAAGCCGGACATGATCTCCTCTTTCGATCGGCGACCGCCCCGATGCTAGCGCCGATAACCGGGGACTGATCCCTCCGGAAGAAGAAGGAGCAATAAGGGAGAAGGCATGGACACTTGGCAATTGAGGAGAACATTCGGGCGCCGAGATGGTCCAGAGTGGGAAGGAGCTCGACGAGCGTCGCCCCTCGTCTGAAGAAGGAGACTTCGTGCGCCCAGCCGGCCGGCACGCGGTGGTGATCGGTGGCTCGATAGCCGGAACCGCAGCTGCTCAAACCCTGTCGAGCAGATTCGAAAACGTGACGGTCATTGACCGCGACGCCTTTCCTGACTCGCCGCGCAGCCGACGCGGGGTCCCGCAAAGTGAGCACGCCCACGGACTGCTCATCAGCGGCAGAATTGCACTGGACGAGCTGTTTCCCCAATTCACGGACGAACTGGTCAACGGTGGCGCCGTGCCTTTCGACCCCGGCACGGATGTGTTGTTCTTCCAGATGGGCGGATTCCGGGCCCGTATTCCGACCGGGATGCTGGGCGTCAGCGCCAGCCGGGCGTTCCTGGAGCACCGGATGCGGCGGCGCATCGAAGGAACCGACAACGTGCGGATACGCGACGGCCTCACCGCCCAGGGGCTGACGGCGGCTTCCGGCAGGGTCACCGGCCTGGAGCTGAGCAATGGCGAGACACTTCCGGCCGACCTGGTCGTCAACGCGACGGGCCGCAACAGCGGCCGGCTCGAGAAGTGGTTGGCGCAGCTGGGCTGCGCCGCGCCCGATACGGCAAGCGTCCGCATCAACGTCCGTTACACCACCCGGATCTTCCACCGCGTCCCCGGCGACGACCTGCACAAGGGGGGCCTGTTCTCGGTCGTCGCCCCGCACCCTCCCGGGGACGGCCGGGCCGCCGCACTCGCGGCGATCGAGGGAGACCGGTGGATGGTGACACTGGGCGGATGGCACGGGGCCGAGGCTCCCACCGACCTGGACGGCTTCCGCCAGTTCGCTGCGGAACTTCCGCACCCCCACGTCGCCGAGCTCCTCGCACGTGCCGAACCCATCGGCGACGCACACACCTACCAGACACCGACCGCGCAGCGCCGCTACTTCGAACGGCTTCGGGTTGTGCCGAGCGGCTTCGTGGCACTGGGAGACGCCATCTGCAGCTTCAACCCGGTCTACGGCCAGGGCATGACGGTCGCCCTGCTCGAGGCGCGCGAACTCGGTCACTGCCTGGACCGGTTCGGCACGCCGTCGGAGGCGATGGCTCGTGAGTACTACCGCCGCATCGGCAAGGTGATAGACACCCCGTGGCAGATGGCCACCGGCGGCGACTTCATGTTTCCCCAGACCACCGGGCGGAAGCCGCGCGGCACCGACCTGGTCAACAGGTACGCGCGTCAGGTCATGCTGGCCAGCCAGCTCTCACCCGAGCTCCACCTGGTGCTGCTGCGAATGCAGCACCTGCTGGATCCGCCCACCGCCATGTTCCGACCGGGCACCGTACTCCGCACCCTGCGGACCCGGCGTGCGACGGGCACGCGATGAACGGCTACCCACCGGCGCACGCCGCCGACCTGACCCGTTCCGAATCGTCCGCGGCTCGGATCGATCGACGTCCCGACGATCGGGGCCTCACCGTGCACCACTGGGTGGAACAGGAACGTCGCCGCTCGCACATGATCGTGCGCGTCGTCTCGTTGGCGGATCTGACCGGATGGCGCTTCGACCCGGACAGCGGCACCATCAGCCACCACACCGGCCGGTTCTTCAGCATCGACGGACTCGACGTCACCATCCCGGACAGGGCGGTCCCCCACTGGAGTCAGCCCATCATCCACCAGTCCGAGGTCGGCATCCTCGGCATCCTGGTCAAGAGACTCGACGGCTCGACGTACTGCCTCATGCAGGCCAAGGCGGAGCCCGGCAACCGTAACGGCATCCAGGTGTCTCCCACCGTGCAGGCGACCCGCAGCAACTACTCCGGCGTGCACGGCGGCAAGCCGGTGCCCTACCTGGCCTACTTCCAGGCCCCCGGTCGCCAACGCGTCCTGGCGGACGTGCGGCAGTCCGAGCAGGGGGCCTGGTTCTACCGGAAACGCAACCGCAACGTGGTGATCGAGGTCGACGACGACGTCGAGGCGCAGGACGGTTTCCGGTGGCTCCCGGTGGCGCAGGTGCACCGGCTGCTGCGCTTCGACGATCTCGTGAACATGGACGCCCGGACGGTTCTGTCCTGCCTCCCCCTGGGCGGCCCCGAACTGCTCGGCCCAGTCGACGGCGAGCAGTCGGATCCCTTTCGCTCCGCCCTGGCCCGCTCCTACCGACCGGGCACCCACGCCAGGCACACCACCGGCGAGATCCTCAACTGGCTCACGAACGTACGAGCACGCGCCGAGGTGACGGCGGCGCCGGTACCGCTGGCGTCCCTACCGGACTGGCACCGTACCGACGACCGGATCTCGCACCGGAGCGGGCACTTCTTCGACATTGTCGGGGTGGACGTGCGGGCGGGGAACCGCGAGGTGGGTGGCTGGCAGCAACCGATGCTGCGGGCCCACGGCGTCGGTGTCAGCGCCTTCCTGGTCAATCGACTCGACGGCGTGCTGCACGTCCTCGCGCATGCCCGCGTGGAGCCGGGCCTCGTCGACGTGGCCGAACTGGCGCCGACGGTGCAGTACACGCCGGACAACTTTCCGTACCTGCCGCGGGAGGCGCAGCCGCTGTTCCTCGACCACGTCCTGGACGCCACGCCCGAGCAGATCCGGTTCGACGCAGTCCTGTCCGAGGAGGGCGGCCGCTTCTTCGACACGCGCTGCCGCTATTTGATCATCGAGACCGACGAGCCGCTCGGCCACCCGGATTACCGCTGGATGACGCTGCACCAGTTCACGGAACTGCTGCGGCACAGCTACTACGTGAACGTGCAGGCCCGCAGCCTACTGGCCTGCTTGAACAGCCTCGTCCAACCATGAGCCGGCGCGAAGCCGAGCCTCGCCGCCAGTCACCCGAGCAACATTCACCAGGAGGAGTGCGATGACCGAGCAGCGCACCACCGTCGACGTGCAGAACATCGACTTCGACGCGGTCTACCGGGGAGAGTCGCCGATCCCCGGGATGGCGCTCGACCGGGTGCCGTGGGACCTCCGGCACGCGCAGGCCGGGGTCGTCGACTTCGACCGCCGGGGCCGCTTCGGCGGTCAGGTGCTCGACGCCGGCTGCGGCCTGGGTGACAACGCCATCCATCTCGCCCGTCAGGGCCACCGCGTGACCGGTCTGGACGCGGCGCCGACCGCCATCCGACTGGCTCGCGCACGCGCGGCCGATCAGGGTGTTGACGTCGATTTCGAGGTCGCCGACCTCACCGACCTGTCCGCCTATGTGGGTCGCTTCGACTCGGTACTGGACAGCCTGACCTACCACAGCATGCCACTGGGCCCGGCCACCCTGTACATGGCGGCACTGCACCGCGCCACCAAGCCGGGCGCGAGACTGAGCATGATCTGCATCCCCGACTCCGTCCCGGCGGGTACGCCGATCCCCTTCCCCGTCTCCAAGCAGAGCCTGGGCACCGCGTTCGGTGCCGGATGGAAGATCACGTCGATCCGGGAGGGCACCACGGCGGCGGTCATGACCGAAGCCGTCCTCGAACGCATCGGCGCACCCTACCGGCCCGATGACGACGGCAGCATCCACATGCCCGCCTGGCTCGTCGAGGCCGATCGCGTTTGACCGACCGGCGCACCACCACCGCCGCCGGTACCTGACGCGGTCGTGTCTCCACGACCCGCTACGGGCTGCCGGTCGAGCCGCGGAACTTCAACCGCTCCTACGACAGCCGCATCGCCAGCGCGGGCGTCCCGAAGATCACGGTCCACGACGCCCGGCGCACCTGCGGTCCGCTCCTGGTCGACCTGGACGTGCACCCCCGGGTCGCGAGGGCCATCCTGCGGCACGCGGACTTCCCGATCACGATGGAGATCTACAGCCAGGTCTCGTCCAAGGCCACGCGGGAAGCGCTGCGGAAGCTCGGCGAGAGCCTTGATCAATACTGAAGCTCGTAGCCACGGAGCGTCATGGTGTCCACGTAGGTATCCGAAGCTCGATCGCCGGTTACCGGAAAGTCATACGCGGCGCGGTACGGCTCCGTTCTGCCAGCGGTAGAGGTCGCGCAGCAGGGAAATCTCGGCACCGTGATGGATCAGCTCCCGGTTGACGTGCAGGACGATGCCCTCCATGGGAAACCGCTCGGGACCCACCGCCGGCGGATTCTCCAGGTCAGCGTCCGAGAGCTCGCGGACCCCCGCGTTCCATCTCCCGTACATCTCATCGAGCTGTTTCAGCGCCTCGTCAGCGGTCCCCGCGTAGGCGAATGTCTGAGAGTCGACGTCCTGGCCGCCGAAGTGCCATCCGACCCGATAGCCCAGGCAGGAGACGATGATGTGCGCCATCCGCCAGGCAATCGTGGTCACCGGCGCGGGCACCGGGTCAGGAGACGCGGAGTCCATCGTCCATTCCCCCGAACCCACCGGCATCGGTGCGGCCGACGTGCCACGTGGGCGGATGCTCCAGCAACCACGCACCGGCTCCCAGAAGTACTCCTCATCGGCAAGACCGTGCAGCCGCGGCCGCAGGTTCTTGTGCCAGTGCCGGTCCAGCTGGTCCGCGAGTCGCTCGCTTCTTGTCACTTCCGCACACTACATACAACGGAGACCTGGCTGAGACCCTCGCGGACGCCGTCGCCAGCCGTGGGCCGCGCCCGAGATCAGCATGAGTATCCCGAGCGAGCGCCACGCCAGAGCCTCCGACCTGCATGATCGAAAATGGCGAAGACTCAATGAGTCGTTGCTGTACTTCGCTGCTGTACAACGGGGGCAGGCCGAGAGGGCAGCGCGGGTCCCATCGCGCCCCGCTCCCCCACCATCGGGACGTCCCGTCACCAGACAGAGTGCGCCTACCCGTCACGACTCGCCTACGGCACTGGTGGCGGCGCCGAACGGCGAGCCATCTCGGGCACGGGACTGTCCTACAGGACGCGGACATCCGGCACGCTCGTCTGGCCGCTGACAAGGCGCGGCGATCATGGGCGTGCTCCCCGAGTGCCCGATGCGGCTGCGGGAGTCAGCGCTGGTACCAACCAACGGTGACCAACCCGGACGACCTCGTACCGCATCACCACCTCGTACCGCATCGTCATCTGAACCCCGACAGGCCGACCGGCGGGATAAATCAACCACAGGCTCCGTGGCCTCCGATTGCAACGCGCTGCGTTGACCCGGCAGCACCCCGTAGTTAGCGTTAACAGGTCCCGTCCACTTTAGAAACAATCCCACCCTGTCAAGGAGGATCAATTGAGACTGCGACAGCGAAGGCCACGTCTCGGGCTGACTCGGCAGGTTAGAGGTGTCGCGGTCCTGGCACTGGGTGCGCTTCTTTCGGTCTCATTCGCGGCGGTGCCCGCGCACGCTGCCGAGGAGCAGCTCAACGAGGGTCTGGTGCACCACTTCGCCCTCGACGAGACCAGTGGGACGACGTTGGTCAACTCGGGTAGTGCGGGCGCAGCGGCGAACGCCACGCTCGTGAATCCCGAGAAGGCGGCCTTGACCGGCGAAGGGGTCAGGTTCAACCCCGACTCCTACGAGAGCTCCCTCGACGGCGCATACGTGGCGCTGCCGAACGACATCACCGCCGGCATGTCCAACCTCACGGTCGACTATGACGTGTGGGTCGACCCGGCGAACGTCGGCGAGCACCAGATGTGGAGTCTTGGCCGCAAGTCCGGCTCGTGCGACGTCGACACCGGCGCCGAGGGCTCCATCTTCGCGTCGAACACGCAACGGTTCCGCGTCGCGGTGGGTCCGGCGAACCTCCAACAAAACCGCGTCCGCATGCTCGAGGGAGCGTGGACCCATGTCACCTACACTCAGTCACTGAACTCGAACGGAACGAGCTGGACCGGCAGCCTCTACCTCGACGGCGTGCTGCACGCGACCTCGACGAACCTGACCACGGCGCCGTCGGTGAACGCTGCGGGCACCAACTGCAACTTCCTCGGTCGCTCGCAGACGTCGGGCCACTACTCGTTCCGCGGAACAATCCGCGACTTCCGCGTGTACGACCGGGCAGTGAGCCTCGACGAGACACTCGTCCTGGCAGAGAAGACGGTCTCCGACGGCGTTCGCGCCGACGCCGCGGCCATCGACCTCGGCCTGACCAGTGCGCTCGTACGCGATATCGTTCTGCCGAAGGTGGGCTCCGTGGCAGGCTCGGCCATCACCTGGACGAGTTCGGACCCGTCGGTCGTCGAGGTCAACACCCCGCCAGCCGTTGCCAGCGCACGCAAGGTCGCGGTGACCGGCAGGATCACCCGGCCCGCCCAGGGGCAGCCCGACGCGACAGCCACGCTCACCGCGACTGTCCGCAAGGGCGCCCAGGAGGTCACCACACGGGAGATCCCCGTCGTGGTGAAGGCCGAGTTCGACGATGCGCAGGCGGTCGACCGCGACGCCTTCGACCTGTCCCTGAACGCTACCGACGACGTACGCGGAAACCTCGACCTCACGGCCAAGGGCGAGTTCGGATCCACGATCACCTGGAAATCGACCACCGGCCTCGTCACCCCGACCGGTGAGGTAACCCGCCCGGCCTTCGGCCATGAGGATGTTGCCGCCACCCTGACGGCGACCATCACCAAGGGTACGGCTTCGCGGAAGAAGTCGTTCCCGGTGACCATCACCGCCATGCCACGTTCCGAGGAGTACGAGCGGTACTTCATGGGGTACTTCAAGGGCGAGGGCATTGCCGACGGCGAGCAGATCATGTTCGCCACATCCAACGGAAACACCGCTCTGGACTGGACCGGTCTGACCGGAGGCCGGCCGTCACTCATCTCCCAACTGGGTGACCAGGGGCTTCGTGACCCGCACATCGTCCGCTCACCCAGCGGCGACACGTTCTACATGATCGCCACCGACCTGAACTGGTACGACCAGGGTGGATACGCCATCAACGACACCCAGTACATCGAGGTGTTCGAGTCCCACGATCTTGTGAATTGGACCCCTCAGCGGCACGTGAAGGTCGCGCCCGACAACGCGGGCAATGCCTTCGCACCAGAGTCGCTGTGGGTCGAGGAGATCGGCGCCTACGTCGTGTTCTGGGCGCAGTCGCTGTGGGACGACCCCGTGAACCGCACCGGTCAGGGGAACGCGCAGATGTGGTATGCCACAACGCGAGACTTCCAGACGTTCTCCGCTCCCCAGGTCTGGCAGAACCCGGCCCCGCTGTCCCGGATCGACACGACCGCGATCCGGGTCGGTGACCACTACTACCGGGTGACCAAGAACGAGGCCGGCAACCAGGGCTCGGACATCTTCTCGGAGAAGCACACCGACTTCCTGGACAGCAACATCAACAACTGGACGATGGTCGCGCCGGCTCTGGGGCGCACGACATGGGTCGCCAACCAGGGATACGAGGGACCGGTCATCTTCAAGGCCAACCCCGGTGACACCTCCTGCCCCGGCCAGTTCTACCTCTGGGGCGACCGGTACACGAACGGTGGGGGATACCAGGCCGCGTGCCACGAGAACATCGAGGCTCCGACCTGGAACGCCAAGGCGATCACGATGACCAATGCGGGTGTCGTCCGTCCGCGTCACGGCACCGTGATCCCGCTGACCGTCCGCGAGTGGAACGACATCCGCGGGATCCCGAACAGCGACGTCATGACCACCACCGAGGTGGCTGTCGAGCCGTACCCGAGCGGGGCCCAGGCGACCAGGGCCACCGTGACAGTCACGGCAGCTGACGGGTTCGAGACCGGCGGTCAGGTGCGGTTCAGCATCGGCTCGTGGTCGAAGCTCGCCCACCTGAGCGACGGCGCGGCCACGGTCACGCTGCCGACGGGTCTGCCTGCGGGTGCCCGGACGGTGAAGGCCGAGTACCTTGGCTTCGACTACCTGAAGGCGTCGGAAGGTACGGCGTCGTTCGAGGTGCCCTCGGGCCTGGCCGCCGTCAAGGTCCAGGCGAAGGCCAAGCCGGCGTCGGTTGTCCGCGGGGGCACGTTCAAACTGAACGTGACTGTCGGGCCTGCGGGCGGGCGGAAGCATCACGCTCCGATCCCGACCGGCGAGGTCACCGTCACCTTCGGCGGCACCGTGCAGGTCGTGCCACTGGCGGCCGGTAAGGCCGTCGTCGAACTGCAGACCGCCGACCTGCGGCCCGGGGCCTACCGGGTCCACGTTGCCTACTCCGGCAACCCGACCTACCAGCCCCATGCCGCCAACTACCAGAAGTTGACGGTGCGGAAGCCAGCATAGGCACGCCGAGGCGTGCTGAGATGCGCCACAAGAAGGAGCGGGCGAGATCTAATGATCTCGCCCGCTCGCTACTGCACGGCCCAGCAACCGGACCATGGAGTGATCGGCTCGGTGACCTGCTTCTGAAGCCGGGCCCGAACTTGGCCGACGTGACGCGGCAGGAATGGCTCGCCGTCTGTGATCAGGTGCAGCTCGGGATCACCGTATAGAAGGAACATGTTCGGCGCGTCCTCGGGCGTGGACGGACGCAGTCGGAATTGGTCGGTGGCGAACATGCCGCGACGCCAACAGCCGGTGTGGAGCTCCACGATCGGATCATGCCGGGGCGCCCGGACCGCAAGGCGTGCCAGACCCCGCCGTGACGACGACGAACGTGCGCGTTGATGCAGGCGATCGGTGAGCCGGAATCGGGATCCCGATCAGCGCGCGGAGGTGTCGTAGCTGCGGACTAGGCGGCCGCGGCCGCAGCCGGGACGTACTCGGGGCTTGCGGCCCTCGCTCGCGGCCGTAGCGTTCTTGCCGTCCGCTGTGGAGCGCCGGACCACCAGCGCCAACCCGGCGAGGATGATGGCGGCCGCGGCAAGCTCCGTCGCGCCGACGGGCTCGTCGAGCAGTAGCCACGCCGCGCTGAGCCCGAAGACCGGCACCAGGAGGCTGAACGGCGCCACCCGCGCGACCGAATACTGGGCGATCAGCCGGTTCCAGATCCCGAAGCCGACGAGGGTCGACACGTACGCGATGTACACCACGGCGAGTAGCCCGCGCCACGACAGGCCAATGATCGCATCCAGCACGGCCTGTCCGCCGTCGACCACGCCGGCTAGGCCGAGCAGCGGCAACGGCGGCACAAGGCTCGACCAGACCAGCAGCGAGAGCGGCCGCGTCTCGCCGCTGGCCCGCATGACCAGGTTCGCCGTGGCCCAACTGGCCGCCGCGAACAGAGTCAGCGCGAAGCCGATCACCGTGGCGTGGCCGCCGCTGCCAGTCGCCAACACCCCGATCCCGACCGATCCGACCAGTACGCCGGCCACCTGCGCCCGCGCCGGCCGCTCGCCCAGCACTGCCGCCGCCAGCAGTACCGACATCAGCGCCTGCGCCTGCAGCACCAGCGAGGCCAGACCGGCCGACATGCCGGCTGCGAGCGCCGTGAACAGCGCGCCGAACTTCAGTACGCCGAGCACGAGCCCGTAGGCGATCACGTAGCGGAGCCGGGCGCCGCTGGGGCGCGGCACCAGGAAGACCAGCGGCACCGCCGCCGCGACGAAGCGCAGCGCGGTCAGCACGAGCGGCGGCAGATCGCGCAGGCCCAGCTCGATGGCGACGAAGTTAACGCCCCAGATGGCGGCTACGAGCACGGCGAGAAGTCGGTGCGATGTTTTCACGCCAGCTAGACTGCCCGAGGAGATACTTAAGGACCAGTTCAACGTTCTTTATCGCTGCTGTAGCGTGGCTACATGAATCTTGACGCACGCCGCCTGCGCGTGCTGCACGAGGTCGCGCTGCGCGGCAGCGTCACCGCCGCTGCCGCGGCGCTGCACGTGACCCCGTCGGCGGTCTCACAGCAGCTCGTCCAGCTGTCCCGTGAAGCCGGGCACGAGCTGGTCGAGCGGGCCGGGCGGGGTATCGTCCTCACCCCGGCCGGCCAGGTGCTGGCCAGCCACGCGAAGGACGTGCTGGACGCGGTGGAGCAGGCGGTGGCCGGGCTCGCCGCGCTCCGCCACGGAGTCAGCGGCACGGTACGGGTCGGCGCGTTCGCGTCCGCAGCTGGCGCGCTGGTAGCACCCGCCGCCGCCCGCGCGCGGGCGAAGCACCCAGAGCTGGACGTGCGGGTGATCGAGGCCGAAGACCAGCAGAGCCGCCTCGACCTGCGCTCCGGCACCCTCGACGTAGTGGTGCTGCAGGAGTACGACCACGTGCCCGTGCCACTGGCCGACGACCTGGACCGACATCCGGTCACCACCGACCCGATGCATCTGATCACCCCAGTCGAATGGCGCCGTCGCACCGGCCGGCTGAGCGAGCTGCGTGACCTGCCATGGATCGCCAGCGCCGAACACACGCCGTGCCTGCGGTCCACATTGCACGCTTGCCGGCTCGCCGGCTTCGAGCCGGACATCCGGCACCGTGCCGTCGACTTCGCGCTCACGCTGGACCTCGTCGCGGCCGGGCTGGGCGCCGCGCTCGTGCCGGAGCTGGCGCTACGCCACGTGCCACCCGGGGTGCACGTAGAGCCACTGGTCGAGCCGACCACCGAGCGACGCATCTTCGCGGTCACCCGTGCCCTCGGCGGCACGCCGCAACGGCCCGCGGTGGACGCCCTCCTGGCGGAGCTGAGCAGCCCACCCGACCTCCCCCACGGACAGCTTCCGTCGATCATCGCCTGACGTACGTACTTCGACCCCGGTCGACGACCATGCGGCCATGATCGGAGGCCACCTGCGGCGGACCAGCCGGACCACGAAGGAGCACCGGTACGCCGCCCTCACCGTCCGCGGCGTGTCCCTCCGCACCATCCCCGGTTGGAGCATGCCGGTGGGCTACGGGTCGACGCAGTACTCCGCGACCGAGGGCGTCCGACGGTTCGCGGGGAGCACTCTGCCGATCCACTGAAAGAGACTGAGTTGCATCCCCCGGGGCCTGAGCTGGCAGATCCGGCCGCCTGCCAGCTCGCTCGGGGCCATGCTCTCCATCCTAGGTGGATAGCCGGTCGAGGCGACGATCGCATAGCCGTCGTTGACGCTCACCACGAGCACGGAGCGATCCGTCTTCGTGTCGGCGTCTTCGAGGTTCATCCGCGTCAGGCCGTCCACGACACGTCCGACGGCGATCCGGGACAGGCTGTAGCGGGGCCAACCGGACTCGGCGAGCCCTTCCTCGACGACCAGAGCTGCGAGCACGATGATCGCGACGATCGCGATGCCCCGGCGATGCCGCGCCAGCCGCCGCCGCCCCCAGATCCACCCAAAGCTCACCAGGAAGGCGATGAGCTGCAACAGCAGGTAGTTCAACGGAACGAAGATCGCGAGTCCGGCGGCGAGGCCGGCCGCCGCCCAGTTGGTGGCACGGAGGGTCCAGCCCAGCCAGCCGCGTTGCCGGGCGAGGTAGACGAGCGACGCCGCGATGGTCGGCAGGAACAGCGGCAGCAGCAGCGCCGTAAGGCCGAGCGGGTTCCCCTCCTGCACGATCGAACGGAGGAGGACGTGCTGACCGGTCAACGACAGCAGGAGCAGCACCAGCAGCAGCGGGAGCGCCGTCAGCACGGCCGGCATCAGGTCGTCGGCCACGCTCGCCCGATCCGGGGCGTAGCTGACGGTACTGCTGCTGACACTGCTCCTGTTGCTGATGCTGCTGTCGACGTACACGTCGCCGGCGGCGTGTACGTGCATCGTCTTGGGCGCGTCGTCGCCCGCCCGAGCCGTGGATCCGGCTCGGCGTCGCCTGCGCCGTGGCCTGGGAGCTGGCATCACGCGAAGGTACCGAGCTTCGCCGGCGAGGTTCCTGTTGTGTCGTCCATGCGATCCATGCCGGGCGGACCCGATGAATCGGCGAGAGATTCCTCTCCGGTCGTGTCGATCCCTGGCCAGCCGTTCGACGTCAGGGGGTCCAAGCTGGCCATGCCCATCTCGTTGAACCGGTGGATCACCTGCCGAACGGAGTCTTCGTCGGCTGCACGAGCCGGGCAAATGACCGGCACACTGTTACCTCCAGCAGAGGCGAGCACGACCATCGCCCGGCGCAGCCGCACGACCGAGCCGGTGCCCCGACGCACCAGACGTTGCAGCCGTTGGCCCTCTTGATCAATTAACCGACGTACCCGAACCGGCTCTACCAATGCCACCACCCGCACCTCGGCACGAGCCGACCGGGCCAGGGCGACGCAGGACGTCATGCCGGCGAGTCCGGGCCGCCTCACGGCAGGCCGCGTCCGCCGCCCGGGCCCGGAGCCCCACATCCGAGTCGGTGTCGGCACAGGTCACATGGTCGGGCAGACGCAGCCCGCCCTGAGCCCGGACCACGTCGAACACGAACCTCCGCTGCCGGCGGCCTGACACGAACCTTCATCCATCAAAACGACGCTGAGCCTTGCCATACGGACCATCAGCCCTGTCTCCTCGCCGGGCCGGGCGGGGGTTGCGGCAGTGATCCCGCCACCGGAGGCTTCAGCGCGATTCGGTTCGGCGACACGCTGATTGGACAGCCGGCCGCCGAGAGGCGTGAGCGCGCCGGTCCTAGGGATGCGCCGCCGTGGCGCCGAACCCATCGTTGCCGTCGCCGTCGCATCCGGCGACCTGTCCGGCCCGCCGCACGCCTCCGCCCGTCGCAGCGCCGCCATCGGGGTCTGGCACCGTCACCCCCTCGGCGTACCGGGTGCCGGAATATTCGGACAGGTGCGCCGTACGCCGCGACTCCAGGCCCGCGGCACAAAACGCGACTGTTCTGCGACGGCGCGCCCACGGCCGTAACGGGCTGCCCGGCACCCGCTGGGCGGCGGGTACCGGGCAGCCGTTCGGTCAGCCGTGCCGGGAAAGCCGCAGCGGGAAGGTGCCGCGGCCGATGTTGCCAAGGGTGGTGGTGTTCGCCGCCAGGTACGAGTCCAGGTATGGCGAGCGGTCACCCTGGGTCGGCACGTCGGACCGCGGGCTCTGCACGTCCAAGGCGAGCCGGGCGCCGGAGACCTTGATCGTGTGGCCCGAGGGCACGTCCCGCCACCTGTTGGAGTCGATCGTTCCGATCTGGACCCCGAGCTGGTGCCCACGCTTGAAGGTCCAGTCGGTCGACTTCAGATCGAAGGAGATCCGTCCGCCGCGCTCCACCAGCGCGACGTTCTCGTCGAACATGGTCGCCGTGCCATCCGGAGCGACGTCCCACAAGCGCACCATCACGTTCCCGCTCGTGCTCGCGTGGAGCGTGATCCTCGGCGTACCCGTGATGCGGAGCGTCTGGGGGGCGCGCTCCGACCAGGTCCAAAAGCTGGAGGCTGAGGCGTCGCCCTGCTTGGCGGCGTTCTTTTCGGCACGGGATAGCACCTCAAGCCGCGGCGCTCGCTCCATGTCCCACCGGCCGTCGTCTGCCGCGGTGGCCGCCGCGGCCTCCGCCGCTGAGGCTCCGCCATTGTCGAGGTAGCGGCCGGTGGAAAGCCGCGCGTCGTACGACGTCGTGATCAGCGGCCAGGTCTTCTGCGCGCGCCAGTGGCCGAGGTTGTCCTCGATGACGTACGCCGGATCGGCCACCGACGGTTGGGTGCCGCGAAGGTACCGGTCATAGAACCGCATCACCTCGTCGAACCAACCGGCACGACCCATCTGCAGCCGGCCGTCGCCGTCGGTGTCGTTGCCTCGCACGTGGTCCCACTGGCCGAGCCAACCCCGCTCCGGGCCACGGTGGTTGGCCAGGTACTCCTCCATGTCCTCAGGTTTGGTGTTGGACTCGATGAAGCCCTGGGTCACGAACAACGGGGTGCTGGTACCGGCAGCGTCCCTGGCAAGGTTCCTGGCCCTCCAGTACGCGGAATCGGCTTCGGGATTGTTGTTGTTGGTGATGTTGTCGCTCAGGCACTCCGGATGGCTCGCCTCGTAAAGCGCGTTCGCCTTGTACCGGTCACTGTCGTCGGCCATCGGAGGCATCGCCGCGATCGAGTTGTACGCCGCCGGTGTGCCGGTGACGTTGGGGCGCGGCACCTCGTTGCTGAACAGATAGTTGTACATGTCCCAGACGGGTTCCTGGGCGACGACCGCCTTCAGCGCGTTCATCTTGAGGTTGTTGCCTACCAGCCCCGTGACGGCGTCGTAGGACTTGCCGTACATCCCGACCTTGCCGTTGGACCACGGCTGGCTGGCTGACCACTGGATGGCCGCTCGGACGTCGGCCTGTTCGCCCGGGCCGACCCAGTCCAGGCACCCGGTGCTGCCGCCGAAGCCGCGCAGGTCGACCATCACAAAGGTGTAGCCACGCGCCATCAGGTCGGCACCGTCGACGAAGTCCTGGAAACGCGCCGATGGCCCGACTCGGTCCCACCCCTCCGGACCAGTCTGCCCAACGTGCGCGAAGTAGGGGCCCACCGAGAGAATGACGGGCGTCTTCGCATTCGCCGGCAGGTCTGCCGGGCGCAGCACGTCGGCGTGCAGCTCGACACCGCTGCCGTCCGAGGACGGGAAGTATGCCTCCGTCCACGCCGCCCCATCGGGAACCCGCGGGTTCTCCTCGTGGGTGATCGGATCGCCAGACGTCGCGGTCACCGTCCCGGCTGCCCTTGCCGCCGCGGGCGATCCGACCGCGGTAGAGGTCGTGATGATGGCCAGTGCACCGGCCGCCGCGACGGCCGCTACCTTTCTGCCAAGATTCATCCCTGCTCCCCTGAAATCAATTACAGATAGGCCACCGCCTCGTTACCTAGCGAGCGTAATGACTCTGATCGTTCTTGTCGCCCCTGGACGTTCGTGCGCGACAGGGACGTCGATCAGGCCTTTGGTACGAGCGGCGGCCAGGGCGTGGGGCCGAGCCGGGCAGCGCGGGCGAGTGCCGGGCCAGTCATCGCGAGTGCCGGTGCGGCGCCCCGGCCTGGTGGCGTGAGCAGCACCGCTGAGCGTTCCAAGGCCGGGCGGCATGTGCTGTTCGAAGCATCGGACGTGCGGGCCTGGCTGGGTGCCGTCGCGGCGATGAGTCCGCCGGCGTCCACAGGTCTACCTTTCGACGAAGACAACCAACCATCGGGAGTAGGGCAGGGAACTCATCCACATCGAGCTGTTCGCGACCCTCGACCTCGTCGGGCAGTCGCCCGGCGGCCCCGACGAGGACTCGGCGGGGTTCCCGTTCCGCGGCTGGCAGGCCCCCTGCTGGACGAGGTCGCCGGGGCGCAGGTCGGTGCCGCGTACGAGGGCACCGACGCCCTCCTGCTCGGCCGGCGGACGTATGACAGCACCACGTGTGGTCCCCGCCTATCCCCAGATGTCGGAACCTGGCGACGGCAGCCCACGGTTTAGGAAGTGTGGACACGGCCGGAAGACGCACGCCACCGACCTCGCTTGACCTGCCACGCTATTCCGGCAGCCAGGTCCAAGAGCTGACCGCCGTTGAGCCTCGGCGGCCGCACCATCGGGCGCCCAACGGGCACGGCGCATCCGGGCGCGCCCGCACCGCCAGCGTGGAAGGACGAAGATCGTCACCGACAAGGGCCTGGTGGGCCAGGCCAGCGCGGCATCCGCGTGACCAGTCCTGCCCGTGCGGACCGCCGGGGTACCGGGCTACTGGCCCACGGATGATGGACCCATGAGCTTGGGGCCTCACCTGGCTTGGAACTGGCCAGTCAGGCGATACGCGGCGTGCATTTCCAGGACAACCCGGGTCTGTGCTTGCAGTGGGCCGGGTGGTGTTGCGGGATCAGCGAAAGCCACCTCGAGCACTTCCGTGTCCTCCGGCTTGATCACTCCTGACCATCGTCGCGCTTCGAAGCACATGGCGAAGCAGTGGATCCGGTCCCCGTTGGGATAGGTGATGACGTGAGAATCCGGCTCAGATAGGCAACCGAAGGCAACGAGATCGGAGCCGTCGACCCTGAGCCCGGTCTCCTCTCGGACCTCATCGATCGCGGTACCGACGAAGCTTCCTCCTGGCTCGGCGGCCCCTGCCGGTATTTCCCACAGACCAGAATCACGACGTCGCTGGAACAAGACGTGGTCGGCCGAGTCGAGGAGGATGACCTGCGCCCCGGGCATGAGTAGTAGTCGGGACCCGACCAACTGTCGAAGCTGCCAGGTGTAGGAACCGACATAACCCATCCGGTGATCAAACCAGAAGGGCGGTATCGCCGGGTGGACGGTAGCCGCGCCGCTGGCCGTCATTCATCGGCGGATCTCTGAGAGAGGGCCGGGGTACGGGGCGGAGCCCCGGCAGGAGACCTTTCGCCGCCGACACCTACGGGGAAGTTGTGATCGGCATGCAGGTGAGGACGGAGCTAGGGGAGATCCTTGCCAGCGGAGACCGGGGCTTCGACTGGTCGCAGGTGTTGACCCGTCGGTCTACCCCATGCTCAGTGGCCTCTGCGCCTATCTAGACATGATGCTCAACGAGCGTCAGCTGCCGCTCCTGGTCAACGAGCTGGACCGTTTGCCGCCCGGCGTTGCACTCGATGACGAGAGCCGAGCGGAGATACGCCGACTCTGCACGGTCGCTCGGATTGAACCCCACCGCTATCTGCGGTTCCTGGGCGACTAAACTCTGCCATTGCCAGCAAAGCAGCCGTACCGCCATCTGCCGACCCCGGTCAGACCCGCCCGGCCGAGCAGCCGGCGGCACACCGCAGCATCGAGGGCGTCCGCGTCGATACCGGTCAGTACCCGGAACAGGGTGCTGTCGTCAGGCACCCGCCGGACACCGCTGAACGCGTCGCGGGTTGCACCGAGACGCTCCCACGCCGCTCCGGCAGGTCGGCGGCCCATTCGACGATCTCCACGACGCGGCTCGATCCCGAAACCACCGCCGCGATCGCGAGCAGTCCCGGCAGCGGATGGATCCGGCCGCCAGCGTCCCGTGGGTCCGGAACCCGGGCGAGGGCCTGCAGCAACCCTGGCGTGTCCTGTTCCGACAGCGGCAAAATTCGCCGCTGCACCGATCGCGACTCCTGCGTGACAAGGCGCCTTTGATGAACAGCAAGGCCCGGCTACCGGAACGGTATCGATCGATGTCTTGACTCTATGCGCCGCCCTGCTCATGATTTACTGCGGCGGGTCAAAAGTGAGGGTGGATGTGATGACGCAGGGAGAGCCACCGGCAGGAGGCCCCACATCAGCCGTCACTCTCAGCGAGCTTGGACAAAATGGCCGACTCGCGCGTGCCATTTCAGGCACGAGGGATCGGCTGACACGTGGAGCCCATCGGCGGGAACTGACTATCGCGAGCCTCGGTTCGGTGCTCCTCGCTGTCGCGATGATCTGGCTGATTCCGCCGTACGCGGTTCGCGTGATGACTGCCGGCGCCAAGACTGCGCCGATCGCCGACCCGGCCCACACCATCGTCGGTGACGCGGGTGACCCGACGGCCCAAGCATGGCTGGTGGGATGGGGCGGCCACGCTCTCACCCACGGTCTGCGTGGTCTGTGGGATACCAACGCTTTCTATCCCGACACGTACGGCCTAGCCCTGAACGACAGCCTGCTCGGCTATGCCCCGGCAGGGCTGATAGGCAACGGTGTAGTCGCCGCCGTGCTGCGCTACAACATCCTGTTCGTGCTGGCTTTCGCGCTCGCCTTCCTCGGCGGCTACGCGCTCCTGCGCCAGCTTGGCGCGAACAAGGTCGCCGCCGCGGTAGCCGGGGCCGCCCTCGCCTACGCGCCCTGGCGCTACGGCCACGCCGGCCATTTGAATATTCTCTCCACCGGTGGTATCACTCTGGCCCTGGCGATGCTGGCGCGCGGCCACGGACTCTCGTTCACCCGCGGCTACGTTGCCGAACGAGTCCGGCCGGGATGGGCGTTCGCTGGCTGGCTGGTCGCGGCCTGGCAGGTCAGCCTAGGCTTCGGCGTGGGGCTGGGATTCGTATACGTCCTCGCCGCCCTCTGCCTGATCACACTGACGGCCTGGCTGATCCACCGCCCACGCCTTGGCCTCCGGCTGATCGTCGGTGATCTGATCGGCGGGCTGGTCTTCACCGCGGTGACCGGATACTTCGCGTACGCGTACCAACACGTGCGCGAGCTCAACCCAGATGTCACCCGGGACTGGGACTACGTCGCGTTTTTCTCCCCGACACTGCGCGGGCTTCTCGTGGCGCCGCAGTCCTCGCTGCCCTGGGGCACCCTGCACAACGACGCCCGCACCGCTCTTGGTGGCGTACCGACTGAGAAGGTGCTGCTGTGCGGGTATGCACTGTATCTACTGGCCTTCGCCGGCCTCTTCCTGTCCCGCTGGTCACCGGCGCAACGGGTTCTGCTGCTGCTTGGGACGGTCGTCGGAGTGCTGTTCGCACTCGGCACGAACGGGCCGATCTACCGCCTGCTCTATCTCTACGTGCCCGGGTTCGATGGATCCCGTACCCCAGGCCGGTTGATCTTGTGGCCCACTCTCTGCCTGGCCATCCTCGCGGCTGGCCTGGTTACCCACCTGGCTGACGTGGCTCGCACGGGCGCCAAGCCGAAATGGTCGGTGGGAGAGGCACGTCTGCTGACCGTTCCGTTGCTGGTCCTCGTGCTAGCTGAGGGCCTGCCTGACCTGGACCACCCCCAAACCCCAGCCAAACCGGCCGCGATGGCGCTAGCCTCCGCGCACGCCCCGATCATGGTTTTGCCGTCCAACGACGGCATCGACCTCCACGTCCTACTTTGGTCGACCGACGGTTTTCCCACCATGGTCAACGGTGCGGCCAGCTACACCACACCCAACCGTCAGGCGATCCGCGACGTTATGGCGACCTTCCCCAGCGAGCCGGCCTTGGATCGGTTGCACCAGCTCGGCATCCGCAGCGTCGTCCTGCTGCGCAACCGGGTCCAAGGCACCCCATACGAACCACTGCTTAACATCCCCGACGTACCCGGCATTACCCGCCACGACGTCGGGTCAGACGTGGTTTACACCATCGACACCAACACCAAGTGATGTGGGCGTGTCCTCGGGATACGAGGATCGTTCTGTCTGAACGTGAGGAGGGTGAGCAGCCGCCGTGGATCGTCTCGGACGAACTCTGGGCCGAGGTCGAACCGCTGCTGCCATCCCGACCACCACGCCGGCCGGTTCCCCGGCCGCAAGCCCTTTCGG
Source organism: Micromonospora parastrephiae (assembly GCF_016802865.1). Classification (GTDB taxonomy): domain Bacteria; phylum Actinomycetota; class Actinomycetes; order Mycobacteriales; family Micromonosporaceae; genus Micromonospora; species Micromonospora parastrephiae. Next base: position 50,914 of record NZ_JAEVHM010000015.1, read on the forward strand.
CGACCGCAGAGTGTTGTGCGGGATCCTGTTCGTGCTTCACACCGCGATTCCGTGGGAGTACCTGCCCCAGGAATTGGGGCTCGGCTTTGGGATGACCTGCTGGCGCACGTTGCGGGACTGGAACGACGCCGGCGTGTGGCAACGGCTGCACGAGATCCTGCTCGGCAAGCTGCCGGCCACCGATTAGCTGGACATGTCGAGGGTGGTGATCGACGGCCCCCACATCCGGGCGCTCAAGGACGGCCCAAAACTACTCCGAGCCCGGTCGACCGCCGCAAGGCAGGCTCGAAACACCACCTCATCACCGACGCGGGCGGCATCCCCCTCGCCGTCACACTGACCGGCGGCAACCGCCACGACGTCACCCAACTCCTGCCCTGGTCGACAAGATCCCACGATCAAAGGCATCCGCGGCCGACCCGGCAACGACCCGACCGGATCTACGCCGACCGGGGCTACGACTACGACTGCTACCGACGCCAGCTACGCGCCAAAGGCATCACCCCGGTCCTCGCCCGACGCGGCACCGACCACGGGTCCGGACTCGGCACCCGACGCTGGGTCGTCGAGCGAACCATCGCCCTGCTGCACTGGTTCCGCCGCCTCCGGATCCGCTGGGAGATCCGCGACGACATCCACGAAGCGTTCCTCACCCTCGCCTGCGCCATCTGCCCTGCGGCTGGTGCGACGACCCCGCCCGCCGCGAGGAAGCGGGCATCGCAGCGAACGTCGGGTTCGCCACGAAGCCCGCGTTGGGTCTGCGGATGGTCGAACGTGCCATTACCGCCGGCCTGCCGGCCCGGTCGGTCACCGCGGACGAGGCCTACGGACAGGACTCCAAGTTCCGGACGTGATTGCAGCAGCAGCCCATCGGCTACGTCCTCGCCGTTCCCCGCAGCCAGCGGGTCCCCGCCGTGGTGCTTCGACCCGGCCGGCACCCAGGACGAAGACCTGATCCGTATCACCGGGACCCGGTGGGCGATCGAGGAGTGCTTTCAGACCGCCAAGACCGAGGTCGACCTAGACCACTACCAGGTGCGTCGATACGACGCTGGTGCCGCCACATAACGCTCGTTCTGTGCGCCCACGCCTACCTCGCCGTCACCGCCGCCCACGCCAAAAACCGGGGCGCCGAATCCGATCACGGCCTCATACCCCTCACCCTCGGCGAGGTCCGACGTCTCCTGGCACACCTGATCACCACCAACCGACCCTTCGACCACACACATCGATGGCCACGATGGCGACGCCGACACCAATACCGCGCCAAAACAGCCCACTACCAGCGAAGACTTCAACTCCACCAGGTACGGCTGGAGTACTACGGCCAGGAACAGGGGCCAACTGGCGGTCCTGCCGCAAATCGAAGGCTCATCCGGCCGTCCGATGCAGCGACAGCCGACGACATCTGCAGCGCTTGACGCGCAATCAAGAGCAGAACTGCCGCTCCATCCAGGACGCAGATGAAGCGGCAAGTCAGAGCGTTGTGCAGCAGGTACGTCAACGGCCAACCATCCACGCCGTTACCGCCAACAAAGATCATCCGTTACCGGATGTTACCGCCGACACCTGGCAGGATCTTCATCCTTCCAGGTCAACCAGTCGGGACGGCCGGATTCGAACCGACGACCCCTTGACCCCCAGGACGCTTCGCCACACGTCCACGCACGTCACACACGCTGTGCCCAAGATCAGGCCGTGCGGTCGACGTCGTGCCGCGCGCGATCGCGCAGGCCGTGTGGTCCCTACTTGGTCCCCGGGACGCTGACACGCTCGATGACCGCAGAGCACGGTTTAGGACGTGTGGACACGGCCGGAACCTGCTCGGCAGTGACGAGGCTTGACCTGCCTCGCCAGGCTGCCCCCACGTCCGAAAGCTAGCCGTCGTTGACCCCGGTCGCCCCTCCGAACGGGCACGCAACGGGCACGGGGACCGGAGGGATTACGAGGACTACCACCTGCTGTCAGGCACCCCGCCGACAGCGCCGTGCCAGTGCCGTCGTATGCTACACAGCGTGATGCGCCCACCACGGGTTAAGGTCCGGTCGACTCGCCTCGGAGTCGGCCTGATGGTGCTTGCGCATCCGCTGGTCGAGGTCACCAAAATCGCCGCTGGCTTCACGAGTGACCCAACGAAGGGCCAGCTTGCGCTCACGGCGACAACCGCCGTTCTTGTGAGCCTCTTGACCTACGCCACCCTGGCCGAGCCTCAAAAAAAAACTATGATCGGTAGATGTTACGTCTACTAAGTTCGACCAGCAGCTCGCCTGCCATCCCGGTGCCGCCGACCAAAACACGGTGGAGCGGCGCAAGGGCGACGGGATAGACCGCCTCACCGGACGATCTCAGTAGCGGTGGCTGATCGTCGGCGCGCTGGCGCCCCGGAGCGGCCTGGAAATTAGAAGAAGGTCGCAGTCGGCTGGTTGGGTAGTTGTGTACCTGGTCAGCCCGTCCGTCATTGTCGGGTGGCGTCGGCGTCTGCCGGTGGTCTTGGCTGTACGACTGGCTGTACAGCCGCTTGTGACCACACACTTGCATGTGCCGATAGTGTGCAATCCGTGACTCGACAGATCATCCCCGGCGGTGATGGCCAGGAGGAGCCAGAAGAACCTCAGGCCGACGCGCAGCCCGACGACTTCCAGACTGAACCGATGATCGCCTGGGAGCGAGTCGTGGCCGGCGTCTTGGGTGCTGTGGCCGGAGGTGCGGGCGGGGCAGCGGTCTTCGTGACCGACAACCAGGCTGGCTCAGCGGCACTTGCCCTCATCGGTGCCGCCTTCCTCTTTGTCGCTGTGCAGGGCACACCAGTTATTCGCCTAGGGGCGGGATCGAACAGCCTAGAGCTAGGCCGGCGCCGGCAGCGGCGCGCCATTCAGGCGGCGGAGGCAGAGAGGGAACATGGGAACTTCGATGCTGCATCCGGAATCATTGAAGGCGCGCGGATCGCCGATCCAGAAATAGAAGAGCTGCCGGAGTACCGAGCATTATGGTACGAGGATCGAGTAGCCAAGGCCCTAATGGGTCTGGGTGCCAAAGTTACGCGACTGCGAGTTGATCAAAGATTCGACATGCTGGCACAAACGGCAAGTGAATCGGTGGCTGTGGTGGTTAAGTTTCGGGAGGATGGGCCGCTCGGGTCGCAAGACGTTGCAATGGCCGACTATGTAACCCAGACGGCGACTGTCGGTGGCGTTCTAGTGGTGACGAACGCAGCGTTGTCGGGAGAGATTGAGCAGCACAACGCCTCGCGACCGCCCGGCACTCGGCCCGTCGAGGTGGTGACATGGAATGACGATCGCGACAACCGGCTACTAGCGAGGACACTGGCCCGTACAGCACGGCGCTAGAAGGCCCTAAACACCTGACTCGAAAGCCCATCTCTGTCGAAGATCCCCGCCGGAGGCATCGGTTCCTTGGGGGCAGTCTGCAATCGGCCGGCGCGCCGGCCGATGCCGGCGCTTGCGCCGCCAGCAGGCCGAGCGCGGCCGGCGCGGCCCGCTTGCGGGCCGCCTTGATCCAGAGAACGAACAATTCGGCAAATGACTCCGGTAGCCACCTGAAACTTGACCAACAATCAAGCAGCACCAGACCAACCCCAACTTGACTGATCTTGGTCCCTAAAACGGCGAAAGGGCCGACCCGGTGGCCGGCCGACCAGAACAGGCCGACAGCCCACTGAGTCTGGAATTCACTGTTCGCCTGCTAGTCGGGGAAGTCTGGCAGGTTCCAGAGAAACCGCGACGGAGTGCTGAACGGGATCGGCGCGCGCTCCCCAGTGAAACCGTCTGGTGTATATACCAGGACGGCGGCCTGTTTCGCCCTGCTCAGGGCGACATAAAATACACGTCGCTCAGCCTCCACAAACGCCTCCGATGGAAGGTAGGGGCGACCGTAGTCGAGTGGCCAATCCGGAGCTATCGCCTCCTGCAAATAGGGAAGCACCACGTACGTCCACTCTCGGCCCTTCGCTGAGTAATACGTAGTAAGTCTCACCTTACCGACTGACTTCGCGTCCCCGGAGAATTCCGCCAGAGTCACCCCGGTAAACTTCCAAGATTGAAGTTCGGAGAGCGCAACGAGCTCTTGAGCCTCCAAACTGCGCCGCAGTGACCGCCGCAGACCCAGTTGGTCTATCACCTCTCGTGACCAACGACGAAGCGGCATGTCCGGCCTAACCTCTGTCGACAAGCACCGCCACAGCGTTACGCGCACCGGCAGGCGTTGACTACCAGAAACCGGCCGGTCCGAATACAGCCGTAAGAACTCGTCCACCAGGTCATCGAATCCCGTATATGCGGACGACACCGGAAGTCCGCTCGTGCGGTCTAGTTGCCATGTTGCGACACGCTGCAGAAATCTGATGACGGTGCCGGAGGGCCACGGCACCGCCCGCTCCGCAAGCAGCGGGATTGCGGCTTGCCGCAAGGCTGCTTCCAACCAATTTCGGACCGGAACTCTCTTCCGATTCTTCGAGTACAGGACGGCTATGTCATGCGGCTCAACTCCCGCTGCCAACAGATCTGCGACGACTTCTCCAGTTCTCTCAGCATGTCTTTCAATCCCGCCCGATACCGGCTGGTAGTCAATTAATCCTTCTTCGGCACCATCTCTGGACTCATACCCACGGTCAACACCCAGTACGTTTGAGCAAGCTGCCACTAAGGCGCGTCCAGATCGGTAGTTAACGGACAGATGAAACGTCTTTTCGGTCGCTTCGCCTAACTCCAGCAGGCACTTAGGATCACTTCCGGTAAATCCGAGAATAGATTGGTCTGGATCGCCCACTGCAAAGATCCTGGCGCCAGCGTCTCGAAGTATCGTTACAAGACAGTGAAGGACGGGACCCAAGTCCTGGTACTCATCGACAAGCAACCAGGGAAATTTTGTAGCGACGATTTTTGCGATCGCGGGCTTTGCACGAAAGATCTCCAGGCTACGACCCACCATCGATTCGAAGTCCAGCCGCCCCGTCTCGACGAGGAGCTTATCGTATGCCTTCGCCGCTGCGATGACTCGTGAACTAAACCGCGACAGGTCGCCTTCGGCCGCAATGGTTCTACGACATGAAATATCGCGTGAGTCAGTATAGGTAGGATCCTCATAAAGGCCAGCGTTTTGGTATGCACTAGCCCTAAAACGCTGCCGATCATCATCGCTAAGCACGGCCCCGGCAGATATTTCCCCATGCCCTGACACTTTCGAGAAGGGCATCAGGACCTCGGATAGGCAAAAACCGTGCACGGTGGATATGGCGACGGCCCGACCAGCCCCTTGGGTAAGCGAGCGCAAACGGGAACGGATTTCCACTGCGGCCTGATTGCCATAGGTAATGCATGCAACGCGCTGAGGCGCTTGAACGCACGATGCCGAAAGGTACGCAGCCTTAGCAACAAGAACGCGAGTCTTTCCACTGCCAGGTCCAGCTAGCACCGTGGCATCTTCGAGGCACACGACAGCGGCGCGCTGCTTGCGGTTCAATGCGTTGATTTCGGCTGCCACCGTCGGAGGAAGACGCAACTGATTTGGCTCATTCACCCGCTGCTCCGCCATCCGCTGAAAACATCTCCTCGAAATCCAGACCGGCCTCTACGCGCATTTCGAGGGATTCTCCACGGCAGATGAGGCTGACCCGATCGAGCGCACGAAGTAGCGCGGCCTCAGGGCGGTGATCGCCTTGGTCGTCGACCATGTCAACCCGGTCAGCAGTAGAAAGGTGGTCGGCAAGACGTTGCGCGAAGCGCCCTTTTCCCTTCGCCTCGATGTAGTCAACTAATGAGCGACGCACGTCAAGGCCACCCCCTCTATATATATCGTCGATAAAACCATTGAATTTAATGGCTACACGTTCACTGAATAACTCAGAGGCTGCTTCTTTGAAAGACTCCGGAAAGAGCTTAACTAGATCGGTCTCAAGGGTGGTGTCACCGACGTATATTTCCTCTGCCGCAAGTTCATCAACGAGAAGTTTCCTCGTCTCCAAATCCATAGCCACGTGGCCGTCTCGACGGGGGCGGAGTGGAAACTTCCCCTGTTCTCGCAACTTTTTCGATAGAGGCCGGTTGTACATGAGCCGGAGAGCCCGACTGAGGCCCGAGGTAGTAGCCGGGAACTCTTCAATATCCCGGTCACCGTCGGTAATCGCCACGTGCGGGATGTCAAGACCGCTCGGGCCGAGGAGATTCTTATACGGCTGGAAGTCGGTACCTTGGACGGATACCACGCTCACACCGTGATCGGTGAGGTCGAAACCGTAGGCAGCCGCAATCGCTGGAACTATGTAGCGTTCCGCATCACCCTCGACCAGGACGACAACCCGCGCGAAAATAAGTTCTGCCCGCGTTGCATCCATATAACGCTCAAGGTCACGCACCTGCTCCCTCGAAAGTAAGGAAGCGGGGGCAGTGGTAGCGACGGTTCCACCGTCGGTGGACCGGAGCAGGACTATGCTGGGCAAGGGCGCAACAGCCGCTACATGCGGACTATGCGACGTCAGAATTAGTGCCGGTTCCGCGCGAAGGAGGTAGCCAAACAGGCGACGCTGAATCTGAACATGCAGGTGTGCTTCCGGCTCCTCGACTCCCAAGATCGTTGTCACATGCTCTCGGGAAGACCTTCTTGCCGCTACGGCTTGGAGGAGGAGGGCAAGATAGATGACGTTGGCCGTTCCCAGGCTGGTATCAGGCATTCCTCGGCGTCGGGCATCGTCCGCGAACAGCCGGATCTGGCGAAGAAGTTGATGAGGTAGCGCTGGAGCAATACCTAAAGTTGGGCTGACCGGCAACGCGGAGCCAATCATGTCCTCAGTCTGCTTCCGTACAGCCTGTTGCAGGTCCGATATCGCTTGATCGGTCAGGAGGTCTTCGGTTGCAGCGGTTACGTCGGCCGCAGCCCCCTCCAATATCTGCTGGTCAGGCTTTACCCGATCAAGCAGTTCTCGAAGCGGGGACTTTCGCCGGGTAAGCTCGTCCGTTGCATCCCGCAGGGCGGGGAGCACTCTGATCCCGATGTATCGGCGCGGCTCCGTACGCAGCGGCCGCGCACTTTCGGTGGCTCCTCCGAGTACCTGCCAGTCGTAGTCATCAATTGAGACGGCTGGCTGCTCTTGCGCGCCTGAGTCGTTTTCCTGTTCGTCGTCGTCTGAGCGGATTTCCTCCGATGGCTCGTATACGTACTCGATGCGCGCGACAGCGGGCTCGACAGTTAATAGGCAGTCTGCAAGGACGGCCAGCGCCTTCTCATCCTCTCCGAAGCCGGCGAGGTCTATGATGATCCGTACCTTCTCACCAACGCAAGGTCCCGCCCCGTCGTCGTAGAGGTCATCCTCACGGAGCCGTCTTGCGCTGTCCGGCAAGTCAGGGTCAAGGATGATCCTTAAGGCGTGCAGAAGGTTGCTCTTTCCTACGTTGTTGGCCCCCACAACGACCGCAGTGGCAGGAAATGGGTCGATAAGCAGATGCTTGAAGTTCCGAAAGTTTTCTACCTCGACACGGCTGATATGCAGGGGCATAGAGACGTCCTCCAAGATACGCGCAAGCGGCATCATTCTAACGAAACCTAAACGATAACGGCTTGGGTGAGCGCCTCCAATCGAGCCAACGGAGCGATCCGAGTCAGATTTACGACTGCGAGGACGGGCAAGTCAGTCAAAGGGTGGCGTGCGATAGAAGCGCGACTACCTGCCCGGTGCGCCACCGAAGCGCTCGATAGCCTCTGGCAAGGTCAGGACCTGTTGGGTGACTCCGGCGACAGCTTGATGAGCGTGGTGGGGATGTCGGATAGCCCGATCACCTGACCGGGACCGATGAAGCGTCGTGCGACCAGCAGTCCCGCTTCGTGCACCTCCGCGCCCGCATGACTGGCTGACGCGTCTGCGATCAGCCATGGAGTGTAATCCTCCTCGAACGCGTCCACGGCCCCTTTCAAGACGCAGCTTTCGGTAGCGATCCCGCAGAAGTAGAACTCGTCCCATCCGCGCTGCTTGAATAGCGCCATACCCTCCTGGGTAAATGGGCTATAGATCCTCTTATCGAGGGTTACACCCCGTTCTACGTACGGGCGCAACTCCGGCACGAAATCAATGTCGGGGGACGACTGGAGTCGCTGCCAACCAAAGAACCGCTCGAAAGGACTGCCCGGGTAGTTCAGATACCGGGTGAAAAGCGTGTCACCGCCGGCTGCCTGCCAGCGACGCACCAGGTCGACAACGACAGGAACGATGTGCGCTGACTGTTCGCGCACGAAGCCGTTTTGCATGTCGATCACGACAAGTACCGGGCGACCGGATGTCATTGGGCTGACCTGATGGCCGACGCCGGGGTGCCGGTGCATGTGCTGCGGAAGATCGCGGGTCACGGGTCGCTGACGACGACTCAGCGATATCTGCACCCTGACCGGCAGTCGATCACAGACGCTGGAACAGCCCTGAGCGCTCACTTGAAGGCTCGCCGGTCCCCAAGTGGTCCCCAGCTACGCGCCGTCTAGATCAGCAAATCTCCACTGTTTCAGTACGAATTAGAGGCCGTTGACCAGGGAGAATATCCCGGTCGACGGCCTCTTTTCGTGCTGTCGGGACGGCCGGATTCGAACCGACGACCCCTTGACCCCCAGTAGTCCGGTGGTCCAGCGGCATGCTCACGCACGTTTGTCCAGGTCACCTGAAGCATAAACCGGCCGAGTAAAGGGGTCCTCGCGGCACTCCCCCACCGCTGTGGCCTGCCCTGCCGACTGCGCCTAACCCCCAGCTGCCGGCGGTGCAGATTCCGCCGACGCCGCTACAACCCGGCCGCCAGACGATGGTCCACCGTCACCGGCCATCGCCAGCCTCACCGCAGCCCAGGAGCTACCGCGTTGCTGACGCGACCACCCTCCGGGCGCGGCCCTTGACCCCGGAGACCTCTACGGCCCCACGCCGCCAACACCACCGGACAGGCACCTGACGGCGCCAGCCCGACCACCACATCACCCCCCGAGCAGCAGTCCGAAACGAACCGAAAACGACCGGTAGACGTGCATGGCACCGGATGTCTGGCTCAAAACTGCTATACCTAATCAAGTACGGCCCGGCTGCCGCCGGGCCGCGCGCACGCGCTACGGCCTACGGCCCCGCGCGCACGCCCACCAACGCCGAACCGTCCAGTCCCGAGCTCGACGATCCACCGGCCGAGGCCGTGACGATCCCTTCACCAACAACCCACGGCGGATGCTTCCGGGGATCGACGCCGCACCGCTACGCGGCACGCCACCGCCCACCCACCCAC
>NZ_JAEVHM010000150.1 GCF_016802865.1 Micromonospora parastrephiae
CCGGTGGCTCTCGCCACCGGGGCCCCGCCCCTTGCTACTGGTTGTGCTACTCGTCCGCGCCGGCGGCGGCGGTGCCACCGAGGTCGGCCGGCACGGCGTCCGGAACTTCGACCGGCTTGTCCGCGCCCCGGAAGACGAGCTTGGACTTGTCGATGTCGTTCGGGTCGCCCTCGCAGTCCACCACGACGATCTGACCCGGGGTCAGCTCGTTGAACAGGATGCGCTCGGAGAGGTTGTCCTCGATGTCGCGCTGGATCGTGCGACGAAGCGGACGGGCACCGAGCACCGGGTCGAAGCCCTTCGCCGCCAGGTACTTCTTGGCGTTGTCGGTCAGCTCCAGACCCATGTCCTTGTTACGCAGCTGCGTCTCGATCCGCTGGATCATGATGTCCACGATCGAGAGGATCTCGGTCTGGCGCAGCTGGTGGAAGACGATGGTGTCGTCGATCCGGTTGAGGAACTCAGGCCGGAAGTGCTGCTTGAGCTCGTCGTTGACCTTCTGCTTCATCCGGTCGTAGTTGGACTCGGAGTCCTCCGACGCCTGGAAGCCCAGCGACACCGCCTTGGCGACGTCACGGGTGCCCAGGTTGGTGGTCAGGATGATGACCGTGTTCTTGAAGTCCACGATCCGACCCTGACCGTCGGTGAGCCGACCGTCCTCCAGGATCTGGAGCAGCGTGTTGAACACGTCCGGGTGGGCCTTCTCGATCTCGTCGAAGAGAACCACCGAGAACGGCCGACGCCGCACCTTCTCGGTCAGCTGCCCGCCCTCGTCGTAGCCGACGTAGCCGGGAGGGGCACCCACCAGCCGGGAGACCGTGTAACGGTCGTGGAACTCGGACATGTCCAGCTGGATGAGAGCGTCCTCGCTGCCGAAGAGGAACTCGGCGAGCGCCTTGGACAGCTCGGTCTTACCCACACCGGACGGGCCGGCGAAGATGAACGAGCCCGACGGGCGCTTCGGGTCCTTCAGGCCGGCCCGGGTACGCCGGATCGCCTTCGAGACCGCCTTGACCGCGTCCTCCTGGCCGATGACGCGCTTGTGCAGCTCGTCCTCCATGCGCAGCAGGCGCGAGGTCTCCTCCTCGGTCAGCTTGTAGACCGGGATGCCCGTCCAGTTGCCGAGCACCTCGGCGATCTGCTCGTCGTCGACCTCGCTGACGACGTCCAGGTCACCGGCCTTCCACTCCTTCTCCCGCTGAGCCTTCTGGCCGAGGAGCTGCTTCTCCTTGTCGCGCAGCTGGGCGGCGCGCTCGAAGTCCTGCGCGTCGATCGCGGACTCCTTGTCGCGACGCACCTGGGCGATGCGCTCGTCGAAGTCACGCAGGTCTGGCGGCGCGGTCATCCGACGGATCCGCATCCGCGCGCCGGCCTCGTCGATCAGGTCGATCGCCTTGTCCGGAAGGAAGCGGTCGGAGATGTACCGGTCGGCCAGCGTCGCGGCCGCCACCAGGGCGGCATCGGTGATGGAGACCCGGTGGTGCGCCTCGTACCGGTCACGCAGGCCCTTGAGGATCTCGATGGTGTGCGCCAGCGACGGCTCACCCACCTGGATCGGCTGGAACCGGCGCTCGAGAGCGGCGTCCTTCTCCAGGTGCTTGCGGTACTCGTCGAGGGTGGTGGCACCGATGGTCTGCAGCTCACCACGGGCCAGCATCGGCTTGAGGATGCTCGCCGCGTCGATCGCGCCCTCGGCGGCACCCGCACCCACCAGGGTGTGGATCTCGTCGATGAACAGGATGATGTCGCCGCGGGTGCGGATCTCCTTGAGCACCTTCTTGAGGCGCTCCTCGAAGTCACCGCGGTAGCGGGAACCAGCGACCAGCGCACCGAGGTCGAGCGTGTAGAGCTGCTTGTCCTTGAGAGTCTCGGGCACCTCGCCCTTGATGATCTTCTGGGAAAGCCCCTCCACCACGGCGGTCTTACCGACGCCGGGCTCACCGATCAGGACCGGGTTGTTCTTGGTACGGCGGGAGAGCACCTGCATGACCCGCTCGATTTCCTTCTCGCGCCCGATGACCGGGTCGAGCTTGCCCTCACGGGCGGCCTGGGTCAGGTTACGGCCGAACTGGTCCAGCACCAGGCTGGTCGACGGCGCGGCCTCACCCGGCGCGGTGCCCGCCGCGGCCGGCTCCTTGCCCTGGTAGCCGGAGAGCAGCTGGATCACCTGCTGGCGGACCCGGTTGAGGTCGGCGCCGAGCTTGACCAGCACCTGGGCGGCGACGCCCTCACCCTCGCGGATCAGACCGAGCAGGATGTGCTCCGTGCCGATGTAGTTGTGGCCGAGCTGCAGCGCCTCGCGCAGCGACAGCTCCAGCACCTTCTTGGCCCGCGGCGTGAACGGGATGTGCCCGCTCGGCGCCTGCTGGCCCTGGCCGATGATCTCCTCGACCTGCTGGCGGACGCCCTCCAGGGAGATGCCGAGGCTCTCCAGGGCCTTTGCCGCGACGCCTTCACCTTCGTGGATCAGGCCCAGCAGGATGTGTTCCGTACCGATGTAGTTGTGGTTGAGCATCCGGGCCTCTTCTTGGGCCAGGACGACAACCCGTCGCGCTCGGTCGGTGAACCGCTCGAACATGCCCTCGTGCTCCTCACGTGCCGTGCGCCTTGATGGTCAAGATCTTGGCGGGGCCGGTGCACGAACGTCCGGGACGGGCGTCCGTGCCTCCTTACTCTATCGTCGCTGACCGACTCAGCTGAGGTCGTGTGTCTCGGGTGCGGGTCGATTCCACGTCGTTTTGCACAACCGTCCGCGCTCAGGAGGTGTTCCGGTACCCCTGTCGCTACGCGCAGAGCGAAATCCGACCGACGCGACGGGGGCCCCTCTCCCGGCTCCGGAAGCCCTCGGAGGGGCGGGTCGTCGCCGGACGGACGCCGCGCGCGACCCTGGGGGAAGGTTGTCCACAGGTTGTGGATAGTTGCTCCACTGGTTGTGGACAACGCCGGTCGGGTCCGGAAGCTTCCCGGACCCGCGAAACGCTCACGGGAGCGTGGATACGGCGACGCCGGCCCGGAGGAATGCTCCGGTCCGGCGTCGGTGTCGCCTTCGGTGGCGCCTGGCCACCAAGCTGCTGACGGATCAGCGCTTAGCGTGGAACTCGTCGACGATCTCCTGGGGGATGCGACCCCGGTCCGAGATGTCCTTGCCAGCCTTCTTGGCCCACTCCCGGATCGCCTTGTTCTGCTCGCGGTCGGCGGTCGCGCCGCCCCGACCACGGGCAGCCCGCCCACCGATCACGACGCCGCCCCGGCCCACCTTCGTGCCGGCACCCACGTACGGCGCGAATACGTCGCGCAATTTCGCGGCGTTGGAACTCGAGAGGTCGATCTCGTACTGAACGCCGTCGAGGGCGAACTTGACGGTCTCGTCCGCGTCCCCGCCGTCCAGGTCATCGACCAGCTTGTGAATGATCTGCTTGGCCACGTCCCACATTCCTTTCGAGCAGGGCACTCCTGCTAACGAGAGCACAATAACCCGGGCGCTGCTCGCCTCGTCAATAGGATGCGGTTACGGCTCGGCGCGAGTCGGCCCGGACTACTCCGGGCGGACCAACGGGAAGAGGATCGTTTCCCGAATTCCGAGCCCGGTCAGGGCCATCAACAGCCGGTCGATTCCCATTCCCATACCGCCGGCGGGCGGCATTCCGTACTCCATCGCCCGGAGAAAGTCCTCGTCGAGACGCATCGCCTCGTCGTCGCCCCGGGCGGCGAGCTGCGCCTGGGCCACCAGCCGTTCCCGCTGCACCACCGGGTCGACCAGCTCGGAGTACGCGGTGCCCAGCTCGAACCCGAGCACGTAGAGGTCCCACTTCTCGGCCAGCCCCGGCTCGCTGCGGTGCGCCCGGGTGAGCGGGCTGGTCTCCTCCGGGTAGTCCCGCACGAAGGTGGGCGCCTGCAGGCCGGGAACGACCAGTTCCTCGAACAGTTCCTCGGCCAGCTTGCCCGGTCCCCACTTCGGGTCCACGGCCAATCCCACCTTGTCCGCGTACTCGACGAGGTGGGAGCGCTCGGTGCGGACCGTGACCTCCTCGCCGAGGGCCTCGGAAAGCACCCCGAACAGGGTCACCGACCGCCACTCGCCGCCCAGGTCGAACTCCCGCCCGTCGGTGTGGGTCACCACCGTCGAGCCGCTGACCGCGACCGCCGCCTGTTGCACGAGATTGCGGGTCAACTCGGCCATCGTGTCGTAGTCGCCGTATGCCTGGTACGTCTCCAGCATCGCGAACTCGGGCGAGTGCGAAGAGTCGACACCCTCATTACGGAAGTTGCGGTTGATCTCGAAGACTCGGTCGACGCCGCCGACCACAGCGCGCTTGAGAAACAGTTCCGGCGCGATTCGCAGATACAGATCGGTGTTCAACGCATTGCTGTGGGTCACGAACGGTCGAGCGGCAGCCCCACCGTGCAGAAGTTGCAACATCGGCGTTTCCACCTCGATGAAGCCCTGCCCGTGCAGCGAATCACGCAGGCTGCGTACCGCCGCCGCCCGGGTCCGGACCATCTGTCGGGCCTGCGGCCGGACGATCAGGTCGACGTAGCGCTGACGAACCCGGGCCTCCTCGGAGAGCGGCTTGTGCGCCACCGGCAGCGGCCGAAGGGACTTCGCGGTCATCTCCCACCGCTGCGCCAGCACCGACAGCTCGCCCCGACGGCTGGTGATCACCTCACCGGTGACGCCGACGTGGTCACCGAGGTCGACGAGGCGCTTCCAGGCCTCCAGTCGCTCCGGGCCGACCCGGTCCAGCGAGAGCATCGCCTGCAGCTCGGTGCCGTCACCGTCGCGCAGGGTCGCGAAGCAGAGCTTGCCGGTGTTGCGCACGAAGATCACCCGGCCGGTGATCGAGACCTCGTCGCCGGTGGCGGTGTCGGTGGGCAGATCCGTGTACCGCGTCCGGATCTCCGCCAGGGTGGTCGTGCGGGGGAAGCCGACCGGGTAGGGCTCGACGCCCTCGGCGAGCATCCGGTCCCGCTTCTCCCGGCGGACCTTCATCTGCTCGGGAAGGTCGTCGGCGGGGTCCACTGGCACGGCGTTCTGCTCGCTCACGGCACGCTTCCTCGTCACGGGAGATACAGGGGGTCAGGCCCGAGCGTACTCAAGCGGTCCGGGGGCTGTTACCGGATAACCTGCCCGTCATGGTCGATCACACTCACGCCCTCTCCTTCGGCGCCGCAGCCAGCGATTATGACCGGTTTCGCCCCCGCTATCCCGAGATCGCCGTCCGCTGGGCGCTCGACGGGCTGAGCAACGCCCGAGTGGTCGATCTGGGCGCGGGCACCGGCATCCTGACCCGCGGCGTGCGGGCACTGGGCCACGAGGTCGTACCCGTCGAGCCCGATCCGGGGATGCGGGCGCAGCTCGCGGACGCCACGCCGGGCACGACGGCGCTGGCGGGCAGCGCCGAGGCCGTGCCGCTGCCCGACGCGGCGGCGGACGCGGTGCTGGTCGGCACGGCGTACCACTGGTTCGACCGGGAGCCCGCGCACGCCGAGATCGCCCGGGTGCTCCGCCCCGGCGGCACCTTCGCCCCCATCTGGAACATCCGGGACGACAGCGTCGACTGGGTGGCCGAGCTGGGCCGGATCGCCCACCTCGACGACAAGTCGGGCAACATCGTCGTGAAGTACGCGGACTTCGGTCCGGCGTTCGGCGCGATCGAGGTGCGCGAGTTCGCGCACCGCACCACGCTCACCCCGGACGAGGTGCTCGGCATGATCCGCACCCGTTCCTACTGGCTCACCGCCTCCGCCGACGACCGGCAGCGGGTCGAGCGGGAGTTGGCCGAACTCCTGGCCACCCACCCCGCGCTGGCCGGCCGGGAGACCGTCGAACTGCCGTACCGGACGCTGGTGCTGCGCGCCCGGCGGCACTGAACGGTCACAGGTTGCGCTCGTAGACCATCCGCAGGCCGATCAGCGTGATCATCGGCTCGTGGTGGGTGATGCTCCGGCACTCGTTGATCACCAGGGCGGCGAGGCCACCCGTGGCGATCACCGCCTTCACCTCGCCCAGCTCCTCGGTCATCCGCTCGACGATCCGGTCCACCTGCCCGGCGAAGCCGAAGTACAGGCCGGACTGGAGGCACTCCACGGTGTTCTTACCGATCACCGAGCGGGGCTTGGTGGCCTCGACCTTGCGCAGCTGGGCGGCGCGCGCGGCCAGCGCGTCGAAGGAGATCTCGATCCCCGGGGCGAACGCGCCGCCGAGGAACTCACCCCGACCGCTGATCACGTCGAAGTTGGTGGTGGTGCCGAAGTCCACCACGATCGACGGCCCGCCGTAGAGGGTGTACGCGGCCAGGGTGTTCACCACCCGGTCGGCGCCCACCTCCTTCGGATTGTCGATCGCCAACTGCACCCCGGTCCGCACGCCCGGCTCGACGATCACGCTGGGCAGGTCGGCGTAGTAGCGGCCGAGCATGGTGCGCAGCGACCGCAGCGCGGCCGGCACCGTCGAGCACGCGGCCACACCGGTGATCTCCACGTTGTCCCCGGCGAGCAGGCCCCGGAACATCAGACCCAGCTCGTCCGCCGTCGAACGGGCATCGGTCTTGATCCGCCAGGAGTGCACCAGCTTGTCGCCGTCGAAGGTCGCCAGCACGGTGTTGGTGTTTCCGATGTCGATGCAGAGCAGCACGCTCGCAGCCTAGACAACTACTCGGTGCGCAGGTCCAGCGCGATGTCCAGGATCGGCGACGAGTGGGTCAACGCGCCCACCGAGAGGAAGTCGACGCCGGTGGCGGCGTACCGGCCCGCCACCTCCAGGGTCAGCCCGCCGGTCGCCTCCAGCTCGGCCCGGTCACCCACCGCGGCCACCGCCTCGGCCAGCGTCTCGGGCGTCATGTTGTCGCAGAGCAGGAAGTCCGCGCCGGCCTCCACCGCCTCCACCGCCTCGTCGACAGTGGTCACCTCGACCTGCACCGGCACCTCCGGGAACGCCTCCCGGACCCGCCGGTACGCCGCCGTGATGCCCCCGGCCGCCAGCTTGTGGTTGTCCTTGATCATGGCGACGTCGTAGAGGCCCATCCGCTTGTTGGTGCCACCGCCCGCCCGCACCGCGTACTTCTCCAACGCCCGCAGGCCCGGCGTCGTCTTGCGGGTGTCCAGCACCATCGCCTTCGTGCCGGCCAGGGCGTCCGCCCAGGCCCGGGTGTGGGTCGCCACCCCGGACATCCGGCAGAGCAGGTTGAGCGCCGTCCGCTCGGCCGTGAGCAGCAGCCGCGTCGGGCCGGTCATCGTCGCCAGCACGTCGCCGCGGGCCACCCGCTCACCGTCGCGGGCCAGCACCGACACCTCGACGGTACGACCGAAGCCGGTCACCTCGCCCACCAGCTCGAACACCGCAGCGGCCACGGCCATCCCGGCCAGCACGCCGTCGGCGCGGGCCACCAGGTCGACGGTGTCGGTCTGCTCCGCCGGGATCGTGGCCACGCTCGTGACGTCCAGGAAGTCCGGTCCCAGGTCCTCTACCAGCGCGGTCTCGATCACCCGCCGCACCTGCTCCGGGTCCAGTCCGGCCGCCCGCAACGCCGCCCGCGTCGATTCGATCATGACAATCCCTCCCACTGCTGCGTCAACCGGCCCTGCGCGCCGATCGAGCCGACCAGGTGACCCAGCCACCTCTCGTCGGCCGTCGGGAAGTCCTCCCGCCAGTGGCAACCCCGGGTCTCGCCGCGCGCGTACGCCGCCGCCACCAGCGTCGACGCCACGGTGAGCAGGTTGGTCGCCTCCCAGTCGGCGGTCCGTGGCCGGCCCCGGGCAACGCCCAGCTCGCTCAACGTCCCGGCCGTCCCGGTCAGCGTCGCGGCCGAACGCAGCACCCCCGCCCCCCGGGTCATCGCCCCTTGCAGAGTCGGGGTCGCCTCGGCCGGCAACACCCACCCCACGCCGCCACGCCAGGCACCGGTATCCGCCGGCTGGGCCTGCTCGGGCAGGCCCGCCGCGATGTCGTCGGCGATCCGGCGGGAGAAGACCAGGCCCTCCAGCAACGAGTTGCTGGCCAGCCGGTTCGCGCCGTGCACGCCCGTGCAGGCCACCTCACCGCACGCGTACAGGCCGGGGATCGAGGTGCGGCCGCGCAGATCGGTGCGGACGCCGCCGGAGGCGTAGTGGGCCGCCGGGGCGACCGGGATCAGGTCGGTCGCCGGGTCGACGCCGATGGCCAGGCAGGACGCCACGATGGTCGGGAACCTCCCGGCCAGGAAGGCCCCGCCCAGGTGCCGGGCGTCGAGGAAGACGTGGTCCGCGCCGGTGGACAGCAACACCCGGTGGATGCCCTTGGCGACCACGTCCCGGGGTGCCAGCTCGGCCAGCTCGTGCTGGCCCACCATGAACCGCTTGCCATCCGCGTCCACCAGGTGAGCGCCCTCGCCGCGCAGCGCCTCGGAGACCAGCGGCTGCTGCGCGTGACCGGCGCCGGGCACGCCCGCGCCGGACGGGGTGATCAGGGCGGTCGGATGGAACTGGACGAACTCCACGTCGGTCACCGCCGCGCCGGCCCGCATCGCCAGGGCCACCCCGTCCCCGGTGGAGACCGCCGGATTGGTGGTGGCCGCGAACACCTGCCCCATCCCGCCGGTGGCCAGCACCACCGCACGGGCCAGCAGCGCGCCCACGCCGTCCTCACTGCCCTCGCCGAGCACGTGCAGGGTGATCCCGCAGGCCGGGCCGAGCCCGTCCGGGCCGTCACCCGCGCCCGCAGCAGATCCAGCACCAGGGCGTGCTCGACCAGCCGGATCCACGGGTCGCGCTGAACCGCCGCGTGCAGGGCCCGCTGCACCTCGGCCCCGGTGGCGTCCCCGCCGGCGTGCACGATCCGGTCCGCCCGGTGCCCGCCCTCCCGGGTCAGCATCAGCGAACCGTCCGGATGGCGGTCGAACTCGGCGCCGATCCGGATCAGCTCCCGCAGCCGGGTCGGGCCCTCCTCGACCAGCACCCGCACCGCCGCCGGGTCGCAGAGCCCCACCCCGGCGACCTCGGTGTCCCGGGCGTGCGCCGCCGGAGTGTCCGCCGGGTCGAGCACCGCGGCGATGCCGCCCTGCGCCCACCGGGTCGAGCCGTCGTCAATGTTGACCTTGGTGACCACCGTGACGTGCAGACCCGCCTCCCGCAGGTGCAGCGCCGCGGTCAGGCCGGCCACCCCGGACCCCACCACGATCACGTCGGTGGTCTCGACCCAGCCGGGCTCGGGCGCGGCCAGCAGTGAAGGCAGGGCCGGCAGGTCGACGGTCGGAAGGTCCATCCCCCCAGTCAACCCGAACGCTCCTCGTCGGGGGCGGCGGGGGCGGGACGAGTGGTATCGGCTACCCCGTCCCGGGTCGAGCGGCCCGCGCCGGCCGTCAGGCCGTGGTCACTTCGTCCGGACCGGCAGACCCGCCGGACCCGCGCCCTTCAGGGAGGCGGTCACCGTACGGTTGCTGAGCCACAGGTAGCAGCGGACGCCCCGGTCACCGACCCGCCACCGGCCCGCCCCCGGCGGGCGGACCACCACACCGCTACGGAACCGCAGCTCGGCGTCGTTCGGCACGCCCACGTAGCGGCCGAGGACGCCGCGACAGCCGGCGTAGAGCGGCACCCAGTCGGCGTCCCGGGTGGGGTACGGCGTGTCCGGTGCACGCCACACCCCGACGAACTCGGCGTCGTGTTGCTTGCCGCACTCCACCGGGACCAGCGTCTGCGCACCCCGCCCGGCCCCGCCCCGGGTCTGCTGACAGCCCAACCGCAGCGTCGAGGCGCCCTTCAACGCGTCCCGCAGACTGCCCGACCGGACCACCACGGTCGCCGCCGCCTCGACCGTGGTCAGCTCGGTGAGATCGCACCGGTACCAGCGGGCGCCGGCCACCCAACCCGGCCCGGAGGGCAGCGCCACCGACAGCCGCAGTCGCCCGGCCCGCCAGTCGTCACCGACGTACCCGGAGGCCCGGGTGTCGCACTCGGCGAACGCGCCGCGCAGCTCGGGCGAACCACCGGCCGGGGCGGTCGCCCGCTCGGCCGGGAACGCCCCCACGTGCACGGTTTCCAGCCGGTGCGGACCCGCGCAGTCCACCGGGTCGTAGCCGGCCAGGGTCACCACGTCGGTGAAATCGGCGGCGTGACACACACCGGCGGCCGGGGTGAACGCCGACGGGGCCGCCATCGCCGCCCAGTCGTCGGTCAGGTCACCGTCCAGGCCGCCGGACCCGGCGCAGCCGACCAGCAACACCGCCGTCACGGTGGCGGCGAACAGGGTCGTCATGGCACGGCGCATCGCGGCCTCCCCCAGCCACCCACCGGCTTACGCCAGTGCTCAAGGGTAACCGGACATGACCTTCTGGTGACAGACCGGAATCGGGTCGCGCGGGATCACACGGCGGACACGGCGAGCGGGCTGGTCACCGGGTCACCGGCCGTACCGGGGGCCGCCGCGGCCGGGTCGGCGCCCAGCTCGATCACCCGGTTGTCGGCGTCCACGTGCACCACCCGTGGCCGGTACGACCGGGCCTCGGCGTCGTCCATCTGCCCGTACGAGATGAGGATGACCAGGTCACCGGGGTGCACCAGGTGCGCGGCGGCCCCGTTGATGCCGATCACGCCGCTCCCCCGCTCACCCGGGATGACGTACGTCTCCAGCCGGGCGCCGTTGGTGATGTCCACGATCGCCACCTGCTCGCCGGGGAGCAGGTCGGCGGCGTCGAGCAGGTCCTGGTCCACCGTCACCGAACCCACGTAGTGCAGGTCGGCCTGGGTCACCGTGGCCCGGTGGATCTTCGACTTGAGCATGGTCCGCAGCATCGGGGTGGCCTTTCGCCGGAATGGTGGTGGTGGAAAGCGGCCGGGTCAGGGGCGGGGCGCGAGGTGGATCGCCGCGTTGTCGATCAGGCGGGTGGCGCCGACCCACGCGGCGATCACCAGCCGGGCCGGCCCGGACGACGGCCCCGGCTCCAACTCGGGGTCGGTGAGCACCAGGTAGTCGAGGCGGGCGCCGGGCGTACCCGCGCCGAACGCGGCCTGCGCGGCGGTCAGCACCGCGCCCGCGTCCAGGCCGTCGTCGGCCGCCCGCGCACCGGCGCGCAGCGCGGCGGACAGGCTCAGCGCGGCAGCCCGCTCCGGCTCGCTCAGGTAGCGGTTACGGCTGGACAGCGCCAACCCGTCGGGCTCCCGCACCGTCGGCACGCCGATCACCTCGACCGGCACGTCCAGGTCCCGGACCATCCGCCGGACCAGGGTGAGCTGCTGGTAGTCCTTCTCGCCGAAGAACGTCAGGTCCGGCTGGGTGAGCTGGAGCAGCTTCAGCACCACGGTGAGCACGCCGTGGAAGAAGCCGGGGCGGCTCGCGCCCTCCAGTTCCGCGCCGAGCGGACCCGGGTCGAGGCGCACCCGGGGCTGGCCGTCGGGGTACATGTCGGCGACCGACGGGGCGAAGACCACGTCCGCGCCGGCACGCCGGCACACCTCCAGATCCGCGTCGAGGGTCCGGGGGTAACGGTCGAAGTCCTCGTTCGGCCCGAACTGCAACGGGTTCACGAAGATCGTCACCAGCACGTGGTCGGCCTGTTCCCGAGCCGCGCGCAGCAATGTCTCGTGGCCCGAGTGCAGGGCACCCATGGTCATCACCACACCGACCGTGCCCTTCAGCCCGGCCCGAGCCTCGGCCAGCTCGGCCCGAGTGTGTACGAGCAGCGTCACGCGGCCACCTCCCGACCCGAGTCGGCGAGCACGCCGAGCAGCGACTGCGCGTCCACCGGCCGCAGCCGGCCGGCGGCGATCGCCCGGTCGGCGGTACGCCGGGCCAGCGCCAGATACGCGGGAACGGACTCCGGGGCGGTGGCCCCCAGCCGGGCCAGATGCCGCTGGACGGTGCCCGCGTCGCCACGGGACACCGGGCCGGTCAACGCGTCGTCACCGAGGCGCAACGCGTTCTCCAGGGCGGCCCGCAGCAGCGGGGCGAGCACCTTCTCCGGCCGGGCCACCCCGGCGTCGCGCAACCGGTCGGTCGCCTCGTTCACCAGGGTCACCAGGTGATTCGCGCCGTGCGCGAGCGCGGCGTGGTACAGCGGGCGGTCCGCCTCGGCCACCCACTCGGGCACGCCGCCGAGGTCGGCGACCAGCCGGGCGGCCAGCGGGCGCAGCTCCGCCGGGGCGGTCACCCCGTACGAGATGCCGTCGAGCCGGGCCAGGTCGTCCGGCGTACCGGTGAAGGTCATGGCGGGGTGCAGGGCGAGCGGCCGTGCACCGACCGCGGCGACCGGCGCCAGCACGTCCAGACCGTGCGCGCCGGAGGTGTGCGCGACCACCTGACCCGGGTGCAGCGCGCCCCGCTCGGCGAGGTCGGCGACCACGGCTGCCAGCGCGTCGTCCGGCACCGCGATGAGCAGTAGGTCGGCCGCGGCGTGGGCGACAGCGACGGCCGGGCGGCGGGGCACCTCGGGCAGCAGCAGGGCGAGGCGCGCTCGGCTGGCCCCGGAGTCACCGGTGACGGCGGCCACGCGGTGCCCGGCGGCGGCGAGCGCGGCTCCCAACACGGCCCCGACGCGGCCCGCGCCGACGACACCGACGGTGAGCAGACGGGAGGTGGCGCGGACGCCGGGAACGGCGCGACCCCGCGATGCGGCAGACCCGTGTGGGGCGGCCGGGCGCGGGCGCAACGGTGCGCTCATGACGACGATCCAGTCCTCGAGAAGGGGTACCGGTCGATCGCAAGTATGCGCCCGGCCCACCGAACCGGGACAAGCATGTGTGAAAACCTTCACCACCCCCTCAACCCCCCACCCCGCTCCAGTCCAGCCCGAGTCGATCATGGAGTGGTGGTGCCTGTTTCAGCAACAGAAGGGGCAACTGTCGCCCACCACAACTCCTTGATCGACGCGGCCACTCGCGGCGTGGGGATCACGACTCGCCTCGTCACCGGTGACCGTAGGGTCGGCACGATGACACACGCGGAACGCGGAACGAACTGATGTCGATCCGGTGGCGGGACGCCATGACCAGCGCCCTCTACGGGCCGGGCGGCTTCTTCGTCGTCGGCGCCGGGCCGGCGGAGCATTTTCGGACCAGCGTGCACGCCTCCCCGGCCTTCTCCAGCGCTCTGCTGCGCCTTGTCTCGCAGGTCGACGCGGCCCTCGGCCACCCGCCCCGTCTCGATGTCGTCGACGTGGGCGCGGGGCGGGGGGAACTGCTGCGGGCTCTCGTCGGGCTCGCGGTGGGGGTTCCCGGGACTCCCACGGCCGCCGTCCGTCGGTCGCTCGACGATCCGTCGTCGGTCGCCGAGCGTCCGTCGCTCGCGGAGCGAGTCCGCTTCACAGCGGTCGAGTACGCCGACCGCCCCGAGAACCTGCCCGAAGAGATCAACTGGACAGCCGAGATTCCAGGTCAGATCAACGGAGTGTTGATCGCCACGGAGTGGCTGGACAACATCCCACTGGACCTGGCGGTGCACACCGAGGACGGCTGGCGGTACTTGCTGGTCGATCCCGAGACCGGTGCGGAGACCATCGGTGAGCTGGTCAGTGCTGCCGATCTCGACTGGCTGGCCACCTGGTGGCCCCAACCCCCGAGCCCTCGCGGCACGGACCGTGACCCGACCGGGGGTTCGACCTCGGCGAATGCGACAAACGAGGGCGAGTCGGGTTTCGGGGCAGCCCGGCCGGCGCAGGGATCAAGCCTGACCGCCCGGAGCCGGCCGGGCTGCCC
>NZ_JAEVHM010000151.1 GCF_016802865.1 Micromonospora parastrephiae
GCGGCGGAGACGGGGGGGCGGGGTTAGGGGGTGCGGGACTGCTTCTAGGGCTAGTAGGGCTACGTGGAGGGAGAGGGAGGCCTCCACCGAGTCGAGGTCCACGTCGAGGATGCGGGCGATGCGGGCCAGGCGTTCGTAGAAGGCCGGTCGGGACAGGTGGGCGGCGGCGGCGCCGGCGGACTTGTTGCGCCCCTGCTCCAGGTACGCGCGCAGGGTGTCGAGCAGCCGTTCCCGGGGGTGCCGGGCGTCGTACTCGAGGAGCGCGCCGAGTTCGCGTTCCACGAAGGTCTGCAACCGGGGCTCGTCGCGCAGCAGGTGCAGCAGTCCGGCCAGGCCGACATGGGGCAGCCGGAAGATCGGCAGGTCACGCCGGTCCCGGCGGGCAGCCTCGGCGATCTGCCGCGCCTCGACCAGCGACCGTCGCGCCTCCCGCAGGCTCCCCACCCCGGACCCGGCGGCCACGATCACCGCACCCGCACCCGCGCCGCCGCCCCGAGACGGATCGACACCGGCCGCCACCCGAGCGGGCTCGACACCGAGCGCCGACCGGGACGGATCGGCCCCGGCCGTCGACCGGGGCCCATCGCCACCGGCGGACGCGCGGCCGGTGCCGGCGTCGAGGCGTACCCGACGTAGCGCGCTGGCGAACGCGGACAGCGCCCGGTCCTCGGCGGCCGGGTCCGGTAGGGCCAGCAGGGCGCCGACCGAGTTGTCGTCGACCGCGCTGGTGAGCGCGGTCAGCTTCGCCTCCCGCAGCGCCTGGCCGACCGCCTCGGACAGGTCGCGCAGCCGGGCCTGACCGGCCTCGGGGCCGGTCTCCCCGGCGGGGTCGTCGGCGCGGTGGCGGACCATCACGCCGACCAGGTGTCGCCGGTCGAGCACCACGCCGAGCGCCTTGGCGCGCAGCGCCACCTCGTCCACCGGCCGGGAGTGGTCGAGCAGCGCGGTGAGCAGGGTGCGGTGGATCTGCCGTTCCAGCCCCTCGGCGTCGCGGCGGATCAGCCGGCCCAGCGCGAGGGTGGACGCGGCCCGCTCGATCAGGATGGTGAGCCGGGTGGGCGGGCTGGCGTTCGGCTCGCTGGCCTGGGCGCTGGGCACGTCACCGCTGGCCGGCCAGCGCAGCAGCAGCCGACCCCAGTCCTGCCCCCGGGCGCCGACGGCGGTCACCAGCCAGCCGCTGTCCGGGTCGTACGCGGTCCGCCCGGTCGGCCGGATCCGCCGGGAGTGCTGCTCCCAGCCGTCCAGCAGCAGCTCGGCGCTCTCGCCCGCCGGGTCGTACCCGAGCACCTGCCGGGACAGGTTCTCCAGGACCACGGGGCAGCCGGACAGCTCGGCGGCCTGCCGGATCACCTCGGCGGCGTCGGCGCCCTCGACGGAGAGGTCGTTGAACCGCTGGTGGATCTCCTCGGTGGCGCGCAGTTCGGTGAGCTGCGCGTCGACGATCAGCGCGTGCACCGCCTCGGTGATCCGTACGAACGGCGTGGCCCGGCGCAGTTCCACCAGGGGCAGGCCACGCCGCTCGGCGGCGGCGACCATCACCCGGGGTACTCCGCTGACGTACCGGCGGCCCAGCTCGACGACGAGCCCGGAGACTCCGACGTCGGCGAGGTCGCCGATGAACGCGCGCAGTCCCGCGTCGTCGCCCGGCAGCCCGATGCCGGTGGTGAGCACCAGCTCGCCGCCGCCGAGCAGGGTGGCGATGTCGGGCACCTCGGCGACGTGCACCCAGCGGACGAGCCGGTCCAGCCCCGCGTCTCCGGCGACCACGCGCGGCGCGCCGTGGCGGACCGGATCCAGGGCGAGGACCTCACGGACGGTAGGGAACACGGCCGACACGCTACCCTCCGTGACGCCGGAACTCGACCTGCCGCCGGCGACGCGGGTGCGGGCGGGAGTCAGTCGACGCCGAACTCCATCGCGGCACGGTCGAGTGCCTCGTCGGCGGCGGAGGCGACACCCCGGGAGGCGATGGCCTCCGCGCCGCCCTCCGGCATCGCACCGATCAGCCCGGTGGAGGCTGCCTGCGCCGCGCCGATCATCCGCTGGGGAGCCGCGCCGCCGACCATGCCGAGGGAGGCGTACTGCTCCAGCTTGGCCCGCGAGTCGGCGATGTCCAGGTTGCGCATGGTGAGCTGGCCGATCCGGTCCGACGGGCCGAACGCCGAGTCCTCGGTACGCTCCATCGACAGCTTGTCCGGGTGGTAGCTGAACGCCGGGCCGGTGGTGTCCAGGATCGAGTAGTCCTCGCCCCGGCGCAGCCGCAACGTCACCTCGCCGGTGACCGCCGTGCCGACCCAGCGCTGCAACGACTCGCGCAGCATCAGCGCCTGGGGGTCCAGCCAGCGGCCTTCGTACATGAGGCGGCCGAGGCGGCGGCCCTCGCTGTGGTAGTTCGCCAGGGTGTCCTCGTTGTGGATGGCGTTGACCAGCCGTTCGTACGCGGCGTGCAGCAGCGCCATGCCGGGCGCCTCGTAGATGCCCCGGCTCTTGGCCTCGATGATCCGGTTCTCGATCTGGTCCGACATGCCCAGGCCGTGTCGGCCGCCGATGGCGTTGGCCTCCAGCACCAGGTCGACGGGGCTGCCGAACTCCTTGCCGTTGATCGTCACCGGTCGACCCTGGTCGAAGCCGATCGTGACATCCTCGGTCGGGATCTCCACCGACAGGTCCCAGAACCGGACGCCCATGATCGGGTTGACCGTCTCGATGCCGGTGTCGAGGTGCTCCAGGGTCTTCGCCTCGTGGGTGGCGCCCCAGATGTTGGCATCGGTGGAGTATGCCTTCTCGGTGCTGTCCCGGTACGGCAGGCCGCGTTCGAGCAGCCACTCCGACATTTCCTTACGGCCACCCAGTTCGCTGACGAAGGCGGTGTCGAGCCACGGCTTGTAGATGCGCAGCTGCGGGTTGGCCAGCAGACCGTACCGGTAGAACCGCTCGATGTCGTTGCCCTTGAAGGTCGAGCCGTCGCCCCAGATCTGGACGTCGTCGGAGATCATCGCCCGGACCAGCAGGGTCCCGGTCACGGCCCGGCCCAGCGGCGTGGTGTTGAAGTACGCCCGCCCGCCGGAGCGGATGTGGAAGGCGCCGCAGGTCAGCGCCGCCAGGCCCTCCTCGACCAGGGCGGCGCGGCAGTCGACCAGTCGGGCGACCTCGGCGCCGTAGCTGAGCGCACGACCGGGCACCGAGGCGATGTCGGGCTCGTCGTACTGGCCGATGTCGGCCGTGTAGGCGCAGGGGACGGCGCCCTTGTCGCGCATCCACGCGACGCGACCGAGGTGTCGAGGCCGCCGGAGAAGGCGATGCCGACACGTTCGCCGATGGGCAGGGAGGTGAGAACCTTGGACACGGGGAAGATTATTCAACAAGACGCATGGTCATGCAAGCTGATCGTCGCGACCCAGTTCCCAGAACGCCACCGCCGCGGCGGCGGCGACGTTCAACGAGTCCACCCCGCGTCGCATCGGGATGACCACCCGGACGTCGCTGGCGGACTGGGCCGCCGCGGTGAGGCCGGGCCCCTCGGCCCCGAGCAGCAGCGCCGCCCGCCCGCGCTGCGCCGGAGTCAACCGCTGGATCGGTACGGCGTCCGGAGCCGGCGTCATGGCGAGCACGGTGAAGCCCGCCTCCCGCACCTGGTCCAGGCCCGCGGGCCAGGGATCGAGCTTGGCGTACGGCATCGCGAAGACCTCCCCCATGCTGACCCGCACGCTGCGCCGGTACAGCGGATCGGCGCAGGACGGCGACAGCAGCACCGCGTCGATGCCGAGCGCGGCGGCGCCTCGGAAGATCGCCCCGAGGTTGGTGTGGTTGTTCACGTCCTCCAGGATCAGGACCCGGCGCGCGGCGGCGAGCACCTCGGCCGCCGTCGGCAGCGGCCGGCGGTGGAACGACGCCAGCACCCCCCGGTGTACGTGGAAACCGGTGGCCCGTTGCAGCACGTCCTGTGTCGCGGCGTAGACCGGCGCGTCGCCGGTGTCCAGGTCGGCGAGCTGGTCGACGCGCTTGGCGTCGACCAGGTACGACCGGGCCGGGTAGCCCGCGCGCAGCGCCCGGCGCAGCACCAACTCGCCCTCGGCGATGAACAGGCCGTGCGGAGGTTCCCAGCGGGTGCGTAGCTCGACGTCGGTGAGCGCGCGGTAGTCGGCGATCCGGTCGTCGTCGGGGTCGGTGATCTGGTGGACGGGCACTCGACGATTCTGCCGGACCGGTGGGCCGCGCCCTCCGATGCCCGCCCAGTGGGGGTTTTGTCCGGAGAAGAAGGGGAATGGCCGGCGGAGCATCGATCGGACGGGAAGGAACCAGCCAGGTGAGCGCAGACCGCACCGCGCCGAACGAGACGGGTACGCTGCCCCGCCACCCGACCGTCGCGGACCACATCGTCTCCCGCCTGTTCAGCTGGGGCGTCCACCGTTACTTCGGCTATCCCGGCGACGGCATCAACGGCCTCACCTCGGCCCTGCAACGCACCGGGGAGCGGGCCCAGTTCATCCAGGTACGCCACGAGGAGACCGCCGGCTTCGCCGCCTCCGCGCACGTCAAGTACGGCGGCGGCCCGCTGGGCTGCGCACTGGTGACCAGTGGGCCGGGTGCCATCCACCTGCTCAACGGCCTGTACGACGCGAAGCTCGACCACCAACCGGTGATCGCCCTGGTCGGGCACACCGCGACCACCGCCGAGGGGGGCGGCTACTACCAGGAGGTCGACCTTCTCGCCCTGTACAAGGACGTGGCCGCGGCGTTCCTGGCCCAACTCGACAACCCGGCGCAGGTCCAGCACCTGGTCGACCGGGCGTGCCGCACGGCGCTGGCCCGGCGTACCGTCACCGCCCTGATCCTCCCCCTGGACCTCCAGGACGAGCCGGCCGTTCCGGACCCGCCGCACGCGCACGGCTACTACCACACCAGCAACGCGCCGAGCAGCACCCCGACGGTGCCACCGGAGGCGGACCTGCGCCGCGCCGCCGAGGTGCTGCGCGACGGCCAGCGGGTGGCGATGCTGGTCGGGCAGGGCGCGCTCGGCGCGCGCGACGAGGTTCGTGAGATCGCCCAGCGGCTCGGCGCCGGGGTGGCCACCGCGCTGCTCGGCTTCACCGCCGTCGACCACCGCGAGCCGTGGGTGACCGGGGCGATCGGGCTGCTCGGCACCCGGCCGAGCTGGCAGCTGATGAGCGGCTGCGACCGGCTGCTGATCGTGGGCAGCAACATGCCGTACTCGGAGTTCTACCCGCCGCCCGGGCAGGCCCGCGCCGTGCAGGTCGACCTCGACGGCACCCAGCTCGGGCTGCGGTACCCGACCGAGGTGAACCTGACCGGCGACGCGGGCCCCACGCTTCGGGCGTTGCTGCGCGAGCTGGGCCCCGGTCCCGGGCCGACCGCCTGGCGGGCGGAGATCGCCGAGGCCACGTCGGCGTGGCATCGCGCCCAGCACGACCTGGCCGAGCAGGCCGCCGACCCGGTCAACCCGCAGTTGCTCTTCCGTACCCTCAGCGATCGGCTGCCCGACGACGTGATGCTCGCCGTGGACTGCGGCACCACCACCGCCTGGTACGCCCGGCACATCCAGGTCCGCCCCGGGATGCTGGCCAGCCTGTCCGGCACGCTGCTGTCCATGGGCGGCGCCATGCCGTACGCGTTGAGCGCGAAGTTCGCCCACCCGGACCGACCGCTGGTCGCGCTGATCGGCGACGGCGCCATGCAGATGAACGGCGTCAACGAGCTGATCACGGTGGCGAAGTACTGGCGGAGCTGGGCCGACCCACGGTTCGTGGTGCTGGTGCTCAACAACCGCGACCTGGCGTTCGTGAGTTGGGAGCAGCGTTCCACGGAGGGGACGCCGATGTTCCCGGACAGCCAGCAGCTGCCGGACATCGCCTACCACCAGTGGGCGGAGGTCCTCGGGCTGCGCGGTGAGCTGGTCGACTCGCCGGAGCAGGTGCCGGGGGTGTGGGAGCGGGCGCTCACCGCCGACCGACCGGTGGTGATCAACGCGCTGGTCGACCCGGCCGAGCTGATGCTGCCGCCGCACTTCACCGCCGAGCAGGCCCGCAAGACCGCGGCGGCGGTGCTGCGCGGCGACACCGACTGGGCCGGGATCATCCGCCGCGGCCTACCAGCCACCCTGGCCAGCTACCGCCCCCGCCGCCGCGAACGCTGAGACCGTCAGCCGCGGCGGTCCAGCCAGCGTTGCAGGGCCGAGCGGGGGTCCTGGGTGGGCTGTCGACGCTCCGAAACGGCGGGCCGCTCGACCGGGCGGCGGGGCTCGCCGGCCAGCTCGCGGCTGGGCGCGACGAACGCCTTCTCCGGTTGCCCCCGCACGGCGGTGGCGATGACCCGGGCGACCGCGTCGATCACCTTGGTCTGCACCGCCGACCCCACCGAGTCGGCCGGGTCGTCCGGGTTGGCGGCGATGCCGGCCACCGCGACCTGCGGGGTGAAGCCGACGAACGTCTCGGTGGCGTTCTGCTCCGAGCTGCCCGTCTTGCCGGCCACCGGTCGACCGTCGAGGATGTCGTTCACACCGGTGGCGGTGCCGCCGTTGCACTGCCCGTACGGCGACTGCTGACCCACCGGACACCGGGCGGCGTCGGTCGCGGCACGGGCCACGTCCGCGTCGAGGACCCGCTTGCAGGACGGCTCCCCCACCGGCACCTTCGCGCCGTTCGCGGCGGTCACCGAGACCACCGGCAGCGGCGTGCAGTAGGTGCCCTCGGCGGCCACCGTGGCGTACGCGTTGGCCAGGTCCAGCGGGGTGGTGGCGGCCACGCCCAGGGTGAACGAACCCCAGTTCGCGGCGTTGTCCCTGGCGAACGCGGCGTCCGAGTCGGCGCGGAACGTAATGCCGAGCCGCTGCGCCATCTGCACCACCTTGTCCTGACCCACCTGCTCGGCCAGCCAGACGAAATACGTGTTCACCGACCGGCCGAAGCCGTCCCACATCATCCGGTACCCGTCCATCCAGTCCGGGTTGGCGTTGGCCGGGCACCAGTGGCCGTCACAACTGCCCGGGCCCTCCGCGGCGTAGCGGGTGGGCAGCTTGGCGGGCGCGTCGAAACCGGTGGAGAGCGTACGGCCCGACTCCAGCGCGGCGAGCATGGTGAACAGCTTGAACGTCGAGCCCGCCTGGTACCCGTCGACGCTGGCCCCACCGGAGATCAACGGGTTGACGGTGTTCGGATGGTTCGCCTGACCGGCCGGGTTGTCCGCGAGGCTGTAGTGCCGGTTGACCGCCATCGCCAGCACCCGACCGGTGCCCGGCTGCACGGCCGCGATCGGCAGGGCGCGCTCGTTGTCGTACCCGTAGACCTTGGTGGCCTGCTGCTGCGCGGTGGCCTGGACCTGGGGGTCCAGCGAGGTGATCACGGTGTAGCCGCCCGAGCGCAGTGCCTGCTCACGCTCCGGCACGGTGGCCCCGAACGCCGGTTGGGTCAGCCACCAGCGGCGCAGGTAGTCGCAGAAGTAGCCCCAGTCGTCGTGGCCCTGGGACACGGCGGTGCAGCCGTTGGGCTGCGCGGTGGGGTGCAGGGTCAGCGGCTCCGACTTCGCCTGGGCGGCCTGGACGGTGGTGATCGCGCCGGTGGCGACCATGGAGTCCAGCACGTACGACCGGCGGCTGAGCGCCTCGTCCTTGTCGCCGTCGATGGGGCTGTACGCGTCCGGGGACTGCACCAGGCCGGCGAGCAGGGCCGACTCGGCGAGGGTCAGCTGCGCCGGGGCCCTGCCGAAGTACCGCTGGCTGGCCGCCGCGACCCCGTACGCGCCGGAGCCGAAGTAGGCGATGTTCAGGTACCGGTCGAGGATCTCGTCCTTGCCGAGGCTCTTCTCCAGCGCGCTCGCGTACCGGATCTCCTGGAGCTTGCGCCCGACGGTGGGGTCGGTGGCGGCGGCCCGTTCCTCGGCGGTGCGGGCCGGGTCGGTCTTGAGCACGTTTCGGACGTACTGCATGGTCAGCGTCGAGCCGCCCTGCTCGGTGCCGCCGCCCTTCACGTTGGCGACCAACGCCCGGGCCAGGCCGCGCAGGTCAGCGCCACCGTGGTCGTAGAAGCGCCGGTCCTCGGCCGCCACGATCGCCTGCCGCATCACCGGGGCGATGTCCGCCAGCGCCACGTCGGTGCGGTTCACGTCGTAGAACGTGGTGATCAGCGTCTTGCCGTCGTTGGCGTAGAGGTAGGACCGCTGGGGGGTGGCCGGGGTGCGCAACGCGTCGGGCAACGCGGCGTACGTGCCGAGCGCCGAGCGGGCGGCGAACCCGACCAGCAGGTTGCCCGGCAGCGCGGCGACTGCCAGGGCGAGCCCGGCCAGCAAGCCGGCGAGCAGCACGGTGAACAGCCGCGACAGCGGCGAGCGGGGGGCGGCCATGTTCCCCAGGATTGCCACATAAACGGCCAACCGACCACCCGCAGCGCGCGATTGTCAGCAACTTCACGACCCCCCACCCCACCAGCCAATTCCCGGCCCCGGGCCGCGCCTCACGCCGGCTGATCATAAGTATTGCCAGGACACGCCGACACCGAGGGCAATAACTTCATGATCAACCGACCGAGGGGCGGCGGAGTCCCCGGTGGGGTCAGGGGGCTGGGGTGCTGAGGCTGGCGGCGGCTGCGTCCCGCGCGGTTTCGCGGGGCATCAGGCGGCCGGAGCGGTAGCCGATGCCGATGCCGGCGATCAGCACGAAGATCGCGCCGAACGTCTGCAGCGAACCGATCAGCGCTCCTCCGAGGCCGAGCAGCGGCGCCGCGATGATCAGCATGACGCCGTCGCCCAGGCTGAACGCGCCCGAACGGGCCACCGCCCACCCGGTCAGGAACCAGCCCACGCTGTAGAACGTCGCGCCGAGCAGCACCAGCGACCGCGCGGTCGTGCCGAATACCGGCGTCTGCTCGGCGAGCCCGGCGAACGGCAGCATCAGCACGGTGCCGGCGATGCTGACCAGCAGCCCGGCGGCGGCCACCCGACGGCTGCGGGTCGCGGCCAACAGCCCGGTGAGCGCCAGCAGCGCGAGCAGGCCGAGCCAGACCGCGGCCACCCAGCCGATCAGGTACAGCGGCCGACCGTCGGCGGGATAGGGGTCGTTGCCGACCCCTCCGTCGCTGGCCATCGCCACCGCGCCGTACAGGATGGCGTACGCGGGCAGCAGCCACACCGCGGCCCGCGCGAACCGACGCACCGACCAGGCCCAACTGGCGTTCGTCGCCGGGCCGGCAGGGGTCGGTTCACCGACGAAGGGCAGTACGCCGAACCCGCCACCGCTGCGCCGGGAGCCCAACGGGGCGACCGGGTCGTGCGCGCCGGGCACGGGGGCCGAGGACCACATCCGATTCGCCGGATCCTTCATTCGTCACCTCGCTCGTCGTCGAGCGGTGCACCGACGCGCCGGGGCGCCCCGATTGCCTGGTCACCACCCGTCCTAGGACCGATCGTGGCAGGCGTCGGAGCGCCCCATGAGTCTTTCTCGCATTTAGCCGGCCGGGCGGCCGGCGCCGGGATCAGCCGCGCTCGCGCTGATCGGTCGGGTCGTTGACCAGGCTGTCCGGGGAGACCGGTTCCGGGGCGGGCAGACCCTGCGGACCCTTGCCGCCGGTGGCCTGCGCCTCGGCAACGCGTACCTCGTCGTGGATCTGCTGGGCGGCGGCCGCCGCGGCCTGCGCCGCCTCCGCGGCCTCGCGCTCGACCTGGCTCGCGTGGTCGGCCGCCTCCGGTGCGGGAAGATCCCCCACCATCTGGCTCAGCCCACCGAGCGCGCCACCCATCCCCTCCAGGGCCTTGGTCAGCTCGGCCGGGACGATCCAGACCTTGTTGGCGCTGCCCTGGGCGATCTGCGGCAGGGCCTGCAGGTACTGGTAGGCGAGCACCTTCTGGCTCGGGTTCGCCTGGTGGATCGCGTCGAAGACCGTCCGGATCGCCTTCGCCTGACCCTCGGCCTGGAGGATCCGCGCCTGCCGGTCACCGTCGGCCCGCAGCACCGCGGACTGCTTCTCACCCTCGGCCGTGAGGATCTGCGACTGCTTGTGCCCCTCGGCGGTCAGGATCGCCGCGCGGCGATCCCGCTCGGCGCGCATCTGCTTCTCCATCGAGTCGCGGATGCTGGCCGGCGGCTCGATCGCCTTGATCTCCACCCGGGTGACCTTGATGCCCCAACGGCCGGTGGTCTCGTCCAGCACCCCGGAGAGGTGCCGGTTGATCTCGTCCCGACTCGTCAACGCCCGCTCCAGGTCCAACGAGCCGATCACGTTACGCAGCGTCGTGACGGTGAGCTGCTCGATGGCCTGAAGGAAGCTGCTGATCTCGTAGGTCGCCCGGACCGCGTCGACCACCTTGAAGTAGAGGACCGTGTCGATCGAGACCACCAGGTTGTCCGAGGTGATCACCGGCTGCGGCGGGAAGCTGACGACCTGCTCCCGCATGTCGACCTTGGTGCGGACCGCGTCGATGAACGGCACCAGCAGGTTGAGGCCGGGGCTGAGGGTGCGCTTGTACTTGCCGAGCCGTTCCACCACGTCCTGGCGTTGCTGCGGCACGATCCGCACCGCCTTGGCCAGCGTCACCACGGCGATCAGCGCCACGGCGATCACCAGCACCCCGATTAACGTCATCCCGTTCACCCTCTCGCTTCCGGCAGCTCGCCGGCGGAAGAAACATCGTCCTGCCACACCAGGGCGGTCGCGCCCCGGACCTTTATCACCCGAACCCGTTGACCAGGGTCGTAGACCTGCGTCGTGTCGTACGACCGGGCGCTCCACAGCTCCCCGTCGATCTTGACGAGGCCGTGCTCGGCGTCCACCTGTTCCAGCACCAACGCCGTGGAGCCCTCGATCGCCTCCACCCCGAACGGCTGCTCGCCGCTGTCCAGCGCGGAACGGCTGTGCCGCCGGATGACCGGGCGGACCACCACCAGGCTCAACGCCGACACCACCGCGAAGACCAGCGCCTGCACGGCCACCGGCGCGCCCAGCGCGGCGGCACCCGCGGCGGCGAACGCACCGGCACCGAACATGATCAGAAAAAGCGTCGTCGTGAAGATCTCGGCGACCGCCAATACCACACCCAACACGATCCACACCACGGCGTCCACACCCCCAGCGTGACACGCAAACGCACGCGCGACCGCCCCGGGAAGATCAGTAGGCTCGGCGGAGCCTGCCCCGACGGCCAAAACACCACGAATCAGCACGCAATCCGAGGAGACCCCCCTTGCCCCTGCTGCCCGAGACCATCCGACAGATCAACACCCGGGTCGCCCAGGCGCAGGCCGACGGTCACGCCCCCTCGCTGGTGCTGGGCGTGGTCCGCGACGGAACGCTGGCGCACCTGGCCGCCGCCGGCGAACACCCCCGCCCGGACGCCGACCTGCAGTACCGGCTGGGCTCGATCAGCAAGACGATGACCGCAACCCTGATCATGCAGTTGCGCGACGCCGGCCGGCTCGCCGTCGACGACCCGCTGGAAAAGCACCTGCCGGACGCCGGCGTCGGCGCGCTCACCCTGCGCCAACTCCTCGGGCACGCCAGTGGCATCCAGCGCGAACCCGAGGGCGCCTGGTGGGAGCGGACCGCGGGCGTCGACCTGGGCAATCTGCTCGCCGGGCTGACCGCCGACAAGATCGCCTACCCGCCGCACGCCACGTACCACTACTCCAACCTGGCGTACGGGCTGCTCGGCGGGGTGCTCGAACGGCTCACCGGTTTGCCCTGGGTCGACCTGCTCGACGAGCGGATCCTCGCCCCGCTGGGCATGCGCCGCACCACCTACGCCGCGACCGAGCCGTTCGCCCGCGGCTACGTCGTACACCCCTGGCACGACACCCTGCGCGAGGAGCCGCGCACCGACACCGGCGCGATGGCCCCGGCCGGGCAGCTCTGGTCGACGATCGAGGACCTGGGCCGGTGGGCGGCCTTCCTCGCCGACCCCGACCCGTCGGTGCTGGCCGCCACGACGCTCACCGAGATGTGCTCCCCCGTGGTGATCAGCGACCTGGAGGCGTGGACCCACGGGCACGGCCTCGGGCTGGAACTCTTCCGGGAAGGCGACCGGGTGTACGTCGGGCACGGCGGCTCGATGCCCGGCTACGGCGCCTCGCTGGCCGTGCACCGACCCAGCCGCACCGCCGTGGTCGGCCTGGTCAACTCGTACACCATGCGGGGCAGGGGCCTCGGCGCGCTCGGACGGGATCTGCTCACCCTGGTGCTCGACGCCGAGCCCGCGCCGGTCATCCCGTGGCGGCCGGCCGCCGCCCCGCCGCCCGCCGAGCTGGCCGAGCTGACCGGCCGCTGGTGGTGGATGGGCACCTCCATCGAGGTGTCCGCGGACGCCGACGGTGACCTGCGCGCCGGGCCGGTCGGCGCGCCGACCCTCCGCTTCGTCGCCGAGGGCCCGGACCGCTGGCGGGGTCGGGCCGGCGGGCAGGACGGCGAGATCCTGACCGTGCACCGCGACGAACAGGGCCGGGCGATCGCGCTGGACATCGCCACCTTCGTCTACACCCGCACCCCCGACCAGGAGCCCTGAGACGCGCGCCGCACGACGCCGCTGCCCATCCTCCCGCCCGCCAACGGTCCAAGATCCGCGCAACATCCCTGATGTTGCTGCCTCCGACGAGCGCGACGAGGCAGCAACATCAGGGAAACTGCGGGGGATCTTGGCGTACGCCGGGTCAGGCCGGCTCGGTGACGAAGTCGATGAGGCGTTCCATGGCGTTGATCAGGGGAGTTTCCACGTCGGCGAAGCTGTTCACCCGGGACAGGATGTGCCGCCACATGTCGGCCGGCTCGGCCACGCCGAGGGCGGCACAGACCCCCTCCTTCCACGGTCGCCCCGGCGGCACGACCGGCCACGCCGCGATGCCCAGCGCCGTCGGCTTGACCGCCTGCCAGACGTCCACGTAGGGATGGCCGGTCACCAGCACGTACGGGGAGGTCACGCGGGCCACGATGCGGCTCTCCTTGCTGCCCGGCACCAGGTGGTCGACGAGCACGCCGAGCCGCCGGGTCGGGGCGGGGCCGAAGTCGCGGACGTCGGCGTCGAGGGCGTCGATACCGTCCAGCGGCTCCACGACCACGCCCTCGATCCGCAGGTCGTCGCCCCAGATCCGCTCCACCAGCGCGGCGTCGTGGATGCCCTCCACCCAGATCCGGCTCGCCTTGGCCACCTGGGCCCGGACGTTGTCCACCGCCACCGAGCCGGACGCCGTACGCCGACGGGCCGCCGGCACGGGCGCGCGGGCGGGACGGCGCAGGGTGACCGGGCGACCGTCGAGCAGGAACGCCGCGGGGAGCAGCGGGAAGTTGCGCCGTCGACCGTGCCGGTCCTCCAGGACCACCGCGCCGGCCTCGAAGCCGACCACCGCACCGCAGAACCCGGAGTCGGCGTCCTCGACCACGAGGTCGGGTTCGGCGTCCACCTCCGGGGTGACCTTCCGCCGCCGCCAGTCCCCCGCCAACACGTCCTCGCCGTATCGCCCCGCCATGCCGGAAACGCTAACTCCCCCACCACCACAAACCCCACCCGCGACCGGATCGGCCGGGTCGATCTGGCGCACGCCCGCGTCGGCGAGGCGCTTGTTGACCTCGTCGAGCTGCTCGCGCACCAGTCGGGCCTCCTCCTCG
>NZ_JAEVHM010000152.1 GCF_016802865.1 Micromonospora parastrephiae
GAAGGATGGGCTACCGGCAGCACCTCGTCCGCTCGCTGTTGGCCATCCGCGAGTCCGGCGGCGTGACGCTGGCCGACGGCACGACCATCTGGCCGGAACAGGCGGAGTTCCTCCAGCACGTAGTCGGTGACGGTCCCCATCAATTCCCCGGCCCGTCCGCTTGTCGATGAACTCGCACTTCATGGCGTCCGGCGCGACGATGAGTACGCTCATGATCGTGTATACGGTCGGGGTGGGGTGGGGTCAGCTTGCGGTGGCCAGCAGCGCTTCGACCTCCGCGCGGCGGGGCGGGTCGGCGCCCCGGTGGGCGCAGGTCAACGCCGCCACCGTGGCGGCCTGCCGAAGCACCTCCGCCCACTGCTGGGCGCTCACCGCGGCGAGCCGGCTGGCCGGCCGGTCGCCGAGAGCGTCGAGGTCCGCCAGCGCGGCCAGCAGGCCACCGGTGAACGCGTCGCCGGCGCCGACGGTGTCGACCACCGTGGTGCGTACCGCCGGTTGCTCGTGCAGCGACCCGTCCGGGGCGAGCAGCCAGGCGCCCTCCCCACCCCGGGTCACCACCGCGCAGGACACCCCGGCCTCGCGCCAGCCGGCCAGCACGTCGGACACCGTCCGGTCGGGATAGAGCCAGGCCAGGTCCTCGTCGCTGGCCTTGACCAGGTGCGCGAGGCTGACCTGCCGCCGTACCCTCGCCTGCTCCGCGGCCCGGTCCGTGACGATGCTCGGACGCAGGTTGAGGTCGATCGAGACGGTGAGCCCGTCGCGGCGGTGTTCGCGGGCGAGCAGGTCCTCCAGCACCTGCGCGCCGGGCGTCAGCGCGAGCGCGAGCGACCCGGTGTGCAGGGCGGTCGCCGGGGATCCCGCCAGTTCGGGCAACTCCTGCGGCGTCCACTGCCAGTCCGCCGTGCCGGCCAGCCGGAACTCATAGCTGGCCTGGCCGGTGGCGTTCAGCGTGGCCACCGCCACCGAGGTGGGCTGGTCGGCGCGGACCGCCCACGCCAGGTCCACCCGGTTGCTCGTCAGATGCTCGGTGAGCTGCCGGCCGTACTCGTCGGTGCCGATCCGTGCCAGCAGCCGCACCGGCTCGTCGAGCCGGGCCAGGGTGACCGCCACGTTCGCCGGCGAGCCACCCGGCACCGCCCGCTGCCCTTCGGCGGTGACCACCAGGTCGATCAGCGCCTCACCCGCGACCACGATCATGCGGTCACCGCGCCCGGGGCGAGCGGGCCGGGGCCACCGAGACCGTCGGCCGAGCGGGACAGCAGCACCGCCTGGTACGCGTGGTAGACGTCCGGTCGGCCGTGCCAGACCGTGTCGGCGGGCCGGTTCTGCGGGTCCAGCTCGTGCCGCCACCCGGTGCCGTCCACCAGGTAGCGGCGGGCGTACGCCCAGAACACCCGGTACCAGTCGGCGTAGACGGCGTCGCCGGTGCGTCGGTGCAGGGTGACCGCCGCGCCGACCGCCTCGGCCAGCACCCAGTGCATCCGGGAGCGGACCACCGGCCGGTCGTCCCAGTCGATCGTGTAGACGAAGCCGTCGGCGCCGTCGACCGCCCAGCCGCGCCGTACGGAGGCCGCGAACAGGGCACGGGCGTCCGCGAGCAGCCAGCGCGGCGGCTGCGGCAGGACCGCCTCCAGCTCCAGCAGCAGCCGGGCCCACTCCAGCCAGTGCCCGATGGTCGAGCCGTACGGCCGGAACGGGTCGGCGGGCCGGTCCCGGTTGTAGTCGGGCAGCGGCGTCCAGTCGGCGGTGAAGTGCTCGGGCAGCGCCAGTCGTGGCGGGTGGCCTCGCCGTGCACCAGGTGGGTGCCGATCTCCAGGGCCCGCTCGGTCCAGCTCGCGTCGCCGGTGGCGGCGGCAGCGGCGAGGAACGCCTCGACCATGTGCATGCTGCTGTTCGCGCCGCGGTAGTCCTCGGTGACCGTCCAGTCCCGGTTCCACGACTCGCGGACCGCGCCGGTGTCGGCGTCCCAGAACCGGTCCCGCACCACGGCCTGCGCGTCGGCGAGCAACCGGTCGGCGCCGGGTCGTCCGGCGCGCGCCGCGCTGGACGCGGCGAGCAGCACGAACGCGTGGTCGTAGCCGGCCTTGCGTTCGTCGACGGGCGTGCCCTGCTGGTCCACCGCGCCGAACCAGCCGCCGTAGCGGTCGTCGCGCAGCAGTGTGCTGAGCGCGGCGACGCCGTGGTCGACGAGGGCGGCGGCGTCCGGGTCGCCGTTGCGGTGGGCGAGAGCGGCCACGTGGGTCATCCGGCAGGTGATCCAGGTGTACACCGGTTCGCCACGGTCCGGGGTGCGGTCGTCGGTGAGCCACCAGAAGCCGCCCTCGGGCCGCACCGACCGGCCGGCCGTGTCGAGCAGTGTGCGGGTCTGTTCGGCGAGGAACTCGTCGAGGTCGGGCAGGTCGGGTGACCCGGCAGGAGCGGGGGTCGTGTCGGCGTCGGATCGGGGCACGTCGGTCATCTCAGCTGGTCACCGTCGGGTAGGGAAGGGACATACGGCCAGGATCGGCGGGCGGACCGGGTCCGCGCCGGAAAACCGCCAACGGAACACCGCGAACCGGTGGGTCACCGGGTGCGGCCCAGAGAGGATCACGTCCGCGATTCCTCCCCTTTGTCCGTTGACATCGTTGTCACTTCTCAACCCTGCTCCGGCGGCTGGTCGACTGTCAATTCCGGTCGTGTCACACCGGGCCGGTCACCTAGTAGTAGTCGTCGATCGGCTGACGCGCCTCGTCGAACAGCGCCGGGCCCTCGTACCGGACCGGAGGCAGCGGCGGGGTGGCCGGCTTGACCTCCTCGAACTGCTCGCCGGACAGGGCGTACACCACCCGGCCGAGGCCGGACCGATCGATCGCGGTCGCGCACATCGGGCAGGGCTGGCAGCTGGTGAACATGGTGGTGCCGGCGGCCACGTCCGGAGCGAGTTCCCGAGCGGCCCAGCGGGCCAGCTTCAGCTCCGGATGAGCGGTGATGTCCGAGTCGGAGACCACGGTGTTGTGGTCCTCGATCAGGACGACACCGTCCGCACCGACCAGCAACGAGCCGAACGGCCGTTCGCCGGAAGCCCCTGCCTGGCTGGCGATTTCCACGGCACGGCGGAGAAACCTCTCGTCGTCGGGCGTCATCGAACCTCCTGGGATCTGTGGTACGCGGCCACGGCCGCAAGGGTCCGCCAAGCCCGTTCGGGCTGGCGGATCTCGGTCAGGTCGCCGTTGAACGGGTCGAGCACCACCGTGTCCGCGCCGAGCAGACGCATCTGGTCGATGTCGGCGATGATCTGGTCGATGGTGCCGACACCGGCGAGCCGGTCCGGGGCGGTGATCGGCTCACCGGCCTCCCGCAGCGCGATGCGCGGCACCAACGCGGGCACCGGACGATCCAGCTCGTCGGCGATCACCTTCAGCCGTCCGACCGCCTCGGCCAGCCGCCCGGGCGTGACCCGCAGCGGATGCCAGGCATCACCGAGCAGTACCGCGCGGCGCATGCCGGCCTCGCTGTTGCCGCCGACCCAGATCGGGATCGCAGCCGTGTCGTAGTCCTCGGTGTTCTGCCAGGCCGCACGCATGGTGCGCAGGTATTCGTCGGTCAGCGCACCGCGCCGCCGGAACGGCACGCCGAG
This sequence comes from Micromonospora parastrephiae, assembly GCF_016802865.1. Lineage (GTDB taxonomy): Bacteria > Actinomycetota > Actinomycetes > Mycobacteriales > Micromonosporaceae > Micromonospora > Micromonospora parastrephiae. Next base: position 3,617 of record NZ_JAEVHM010000152.1, read on the forward strand.
CGCCTCGAACTCCTGCCGGGCCCAGCCGACACCCACGCCGAGGACGAGCCGGCCGCCGCTGAGCCGGTTGAGGTTCGCCGCCATCCGGGCGGTGAGCAGCGGGTGCCGGTACGGCACGATGAGCACCGTGGTGCCCAGCCGGACCCGGTGGGTCACCCCGGCCAGCCAGGACAGCGTGGTGAACGGCTCGTAGAACGGCGCCGGATACTGCTCGGCCACGTCCGGGGTCACCGCGATGTGGTCGGAGACCATCAGCAGGTCGAAGCCGAGACCCTCGACCGCCTGCGCCCACTGTCGCAGCACGTCAGGGTCGGTACCCGGGGCGAAGTTCGGTACGTTCACGCCGATGTGCACGCTAGCCATTGTGGACTGCGAATGGGAACGCCGTGATCCCCTGGCCCAGGGTGGACGGACGGATCCCGCTGGCTGCTCGACGAGGGCTGACTCCTCAGCCGGGCTGGCAGGTACGACACCAGTACAGATTGCGGCCCGCCAGTTCGCCGCGGCTCACCTCGGTGCCGCAGAGGTGGCAGGGCGCGCCGGGGCGGCGGTAGACGTACACCTCTCCACCGTGGCGGTCCACCCGGGCCGGGCGGCCCATCGCCGCCGGCAGGTGCGCGTCGCGCACGGTGTCGATCCGGCCGTGCTCGACGGCGAGGCGCATCAGCCCCACCAGGTCGGCCCAGAGCGCGTCCCACCCGTCGCGGGTCAGCAGGCGGCCGGGCAGGGTGGGCGACAACCCGGCCCGGAACAGCGCCTCGGTTACGAAGATCAGCCCGGTGCCGGCCACCACCGGCTGGTCCAGCAGCAGTGCGGCGAGGGGCGTCGGGCTGCGGGAGATCCGGGCGTACGCCCGCTCGGGGTCGGCGTCGGCGCGCAGCGGGTCCGGCCCGAGGCGGTCCCGCAGCGCGGTCACCTCGGGTGGGGTGAGCAGCTCGCAGGCCGTCGGCCCCCGCAGGTCCAGCCAGTGCCGGTCGCTGGCCAGCCGCAGCCGCACCTGACCCACCGGCTCGGGAGGCTCGCCCGAGCCGTCGGTGAACTTGCCGTACAGCCCGAGGTGCACGTGCAGGGTCAGCTCGCCGGCGTAGTGGTGCAGCAGGTGCTTGCCGTACGCCTCGGTGCCCTCCAGGACGGTGCCGGAGAGCCGGGCGGCACCCTCGGCGAAGCGGCCCTGCGGGCTGCTGGCATGCAGCTTGTCCCCGGCGAACAGCTCGGCGTGCCGGGCCGCCAGGCGGTGGATCGTGTGTCCCTCTGGCACGGGTGCCAAGGATAGCCAGCGCCGCTCGGCGGGGCCGAGTGAGCCGCGCGACGCGTCAGCCCGGACGCTGCTCCCTGACGCCGCCCACGAACGCGGCCCAGGCGGCCGGGACGAAGGCCAGGGCCGGCCCGGTCGGGTCCTTGCTGTCCCGTACACCCACGACGCCGGGGAGGTTGTCGGCCACCTCGACGCAGTCGCCGCCGCTCCCGCCGCTGCGGGTGCTCTTGCGCCAACTGGCACCGGCAAGGTCAGTCATGATGCTCCTCGATGATCGATGTGATCATTTTTTCTGATTCTGCCTCACCCGAGGCGAGCGCCTCCAGATCCGACCAGACATGTTCGAAGGCCCCCACCTCGGCCGGCTTGTCCAGGTACAGCGCTCCGGTGATGTTCTCCAGGTAGACGGTGGTCGGCTCGGTCGACGCCCTTCCGAACGCCTGGGGGAAGCCCAGCAGGACGAACGTGCCGGTTTCGCTGGCCAGCGGCGGACCGGCCGCGAGGGGGAGCACCCGCAGACTCACGTTCGGCAGCGCCGCCACGTCGAGCAGGTGACGCAGCTGCCCGACCATCGCCCGACGGTCGGGGATCGTGCGGCGCAGCACGGCCTCGCTCAGGACGACCCGCAACGCGGGCGCGGTGGGCAGCCGGCGAACGAGGATGCCCTGCCGTTGCAGCCGCACCTCCACCAGCTTCTCCCGGTCCTCCCCGCTCATGGTCGGGTTCTTCCGGCGGAAAAGCTCGCTGGCGTACTCGCGGGTTTGCAGAAGGCCGGGAATCAACTCCGAGTCATATCGACGAATCAGACTCGCGGAGGATTCCAGGCCGACGTACAGCGAGAACCACGACGGAACGACGTCGCCGTACGAATGCCACCAACCTTTGGCGCGGGTCTCCTTCGCGAGCGCGGCGACGATCTCCCTCATGTCCTCCGGAACCCGGTAGAGAGCGCACATGGCCCGGGCGTCCACCACACGCACCGGGACCAGTCCCTTCTCGATGCGCCACACCTTCTGCCGTGAGCAGTCCAGCGCTTCGGCTGCGGCGTCCAGCGTCACCGAGGCGTCCTCACGCAGCTGGGTGAGCAGCCGGCCGAGCTGCCGCCGAGGGACCGTCGACCCGCCTGTTTCATCCGTCATGCAACATCACCGCGCCCCTCCTGCAACACCGAATGTTTCGCCTCGCACGCATTTATCGTCCATTCCTCGTGCGTCGTTCCGGGCTGAGAATAGGGCGGGTCAGAGCGTTGCACAAGGTGGCCAACATGGAACAGGCTGTCACGCATCAGAGGCCCGGAAAGAGCGCCGGAAATGGCGACGCCGATGGCCCGACGCGAATTGCCACCTGTCGGGAAAGGACGCCGCCGTGCGCGTGTCATACGACGAATACCTCTTGGTCACCGCGCTGACCCTCGCCCGACGGCATCGGCCGGTCTGGAGTTGGACGCGCTGGCGCAGGGTGTGCCGCTGCGGCGCCACACTCCCCTGCCGAGCTCGCCACCGCATCCCGATCAACCGTGGGCACTGGCCAACGTGAGCGAGCTGAAGCCGGGCGACCTGCTGCTGATCGGCGGGTCCTGCTCGGTGCAGTTCGCCGGCGACCGGGCGCTACGCCTACGACTGGTGAGCGTGGACCCGCGCCCCACGTACCACGGGTGGGTGTGGCTGGTCGGCTACGTCCTGAACGACAAGGGCGTGGCCGTCGACAAGCGGGAGGTGTACGTCCAACGGGCCGGGGTGCGGACGCTGCGTGCCGCACCCGCACCGGGCGGACAACGAACTGTCCGCCCCTGATCCACCGGGCCGTACCCGGTACTGGTGTCAGGAAACTCCCAGGTGGGTACTTCAGGGCGGTACCGCGTGGATGCCACCCTTTCCGTCGGCCACCACGCATTCATCAGGAGGTGTGTAGTGGTCAGGATTCCTTCGCTGTCCCGCCGGTCCGAGCCGGCACCGACGCGGGACGAGAACCTCGACGGCCGCGTGGACGGCCGCGACACCCCGGTCGTCGACCGGGACGCCGACCAGACGACGTACCGCAGCGCCGCCGCGACCGGCGACCAGGCCAGCGAGGCCGAGCGGCGGGCCAGCGAGCGGGCAGCGGTGGCCCGGGCTGCCACCGCCCGGCCGGTGGACGGCGAGCCCCGGCCGGTGATCACGCCGGTCTCCACCACCGACCGGGACGTCGACCTCGACCGCGACCGCGCCAACCGGCCGGCGGACACGACGGACCGGGGCACCACCGACCGCCCGGTCGACCCGACTCCGGACCGGACCGCCCCGGAGCCGGCGGTGACGCGCGGCCCGAAGCCGCGGGCCAGCCTGCTCGCCACCCTCGGCCTGATCGTCTCCGTCGCTGGCGCGCTGTTCGTGCTGACCGGCACCCTGGCCGGGTACGGCATCGGCCTCGGCGCGTTCGGCGCGGTGCTCTCGGTGCTCGGCCTGATCGCCACCCGCCGCCGGCACATCGCCGGCAAGACCGACGCGCTGTTCGGCGTGCTGATCGGTCTGGCCGCGGTGGTGCTCGGTGTGCTGGCAATGACCGGCCAGTTCGACTGGCCCACCACCGACGGCGACTGGGTGCAGCGCTTCCGGGAGTGGCTTGACTCACAGTTTGTCGATCGCTTCTAGCGGGCACTGTTCCGCTCGCCGGTGATCCGACCGGCGCACGACCCGGCGGTTCGCCGGCAGCCCGACTCCCGGTGGTTCACCGGCCGGGCAACACCCTTTCAGGGGCGGCGGTTCGCCGCCCCTGAAGTGTTTCCGGGGCCTGGCACTCGCCGGGCCCCCGACGCTTTTCCGGGGCTCGGTATTCGCCGGGCCCCCGACGCTTTCCGGTTCCGCCGACCGCACACGCAACGAATCGCAGTCGCAAACCGGCCAGACGCAACGAATGTTCGGTCCGCGCAACTCTCAGTGGTGGATCCTGCCGCTGACGCCGCATAACGTTGAGCAACGGCGCCAGCCCGTGGGCCACGGTGGCCGGCGCGCCCGACCCCTGGGAGCAGGACAATGACGATGGACGCCACCAGCCAGCGCCTGTTGATGTGCCGGCCGACGTACTTCGCCGTCGACTACGCCATCAACCCCTGGATGGACCCGAGCGCGCCGGTCGACGCCGCGCTGGCCGTCCGCCAGTGGGAGCAGCTGCGCCAGACGTACCGCGACCTGGGCCACACCGTCGAGGAGATCACTCCGGTGCCCGGCCTGCCCGACATGGTCTTCGCCGCCAACGGTGGCACCGTGATCGACGGCAAGGCGATGGCCGTGCAGTTCCGCGACCCGCAGCGCGCCGACGAGGCGCCGGCCTACCGGGCCTGGTTCGAGGCCGCCGGCTTCGAGATGTACGACCCGAAGCACGTCAACGAGGGTGAGGGCGACGTCCTGCTGGCCGGTGACCACCTGCTGGCCGGCACCGGCTTCCGCACGGCCCACGCCTCGCACGCCCAGTTGCAGGAGGTCTTCGGTTACCCGGTGATCACCATGCAGCTCGTCGACCCGCGCTTCTACCACCTGGACACCGCGCTGACCGTGCTCGACGAGCGGACCGTGGCGTACCTGCCGGAGGCGTTCTCCCCCGGCAGCCAGGCCGTCCTGCGTCGGCTCTTCCCCGACGCCGTGCACGCCACCATGGCCGACGCCGAGGTGCTGGGCCTGAACGCGGTCAGCGACGGCCGGCACGTGGTGCTGCCCGCGCAGGCCACCGACCTGGCCGCCAAGTTGCGCGACCGGGGCTACGAAACCATCGGTGTCGACCTGTCCGAGCTGCGTAAGGCCGGCGGCGGACCGAAGTGCTGCACGCTGCGACTCCGTCAGGGAAAGGCAAGCAAGTGATCGTGGATGACATCCTGCGTACGCCGGGCGCGGTCCGGGACGCCGAGCGCTGGACCGCGCACAACTACCACCCCCTGCCGGTGGTGATCTCGTCCGCCGAGGGCGCGTGGCTCACCGACGTGGACGGCCGCCGCTACCTGGACTGCCTGGCCGGCTACTCGGCGCTGAACTTCGGCCACCGGCACCCGCAGCTGATCGCCGCCGCGCACGCACAGCTGGACCGGCTGACGCTGACCAGCCGGGCGTTCATCCACGACCAGTTCGCCGACTTCTGCCGGGAGCTGGCCGAGCTGTGCGGCAAGGACCTGGTGCTGCCGATGAACACCGGCGCCGAGGCGGTGGAGACCGGGATCAAGGTGGCCCGCAAGTGGGGCTACCAGGTCAAGGGCGTGCCCGCCGGGCAGGCCAACATCGTGGTCGCCGAGGGCAACTTCCACGGCCGGACCACGACCATCGTGAGCTTCTCCACCGACGAGGACGCCCGCGCCGACTTCGGGCCGTACACCCCGGGCTTCACCGTGGTGCCGTACGGCGACCTGGACGCGCTGACCGCCGCGATCGACGAGAACACGGTGGCCGTGCTGCTCGAGCCGATCCAGGGCGAGCAGGGCGTGGTGGTGCCGCCGGAGGGCTACCTGCCGGGCGTACGACGGGTCTGCACCGAGCGCGACGTGCTCTTCATCGCCGACGAGATCCAGTCGGGTCTGGGGCGTACCGGCGCGACCTTCGCCTGCGACCACGAGGGCGTCGTGCCGGACATGTACCTGCTGGGCAAGGCGCTCGGCGGCGGCATCGTGCCGGTCTCCGCGGTGGCCGCGAACGCCGACGTGCTCGGCGTCCTCAAGCCCGGCCAGCACGGCTCGACCTTCGGCGGCAACCCCCTCGCCTGCGCGGTGGCCATCGAGGTGGTCCGGCTGCTGGCCACCGGCGAGTTCCAGCGCCGCTCGGCCGAGCTGGGCGAACGGCTGCGGGCCGGCCTGGAGGGGCTGGTCGGCAAGGGCCTGGTGGCGGTGCGCGTCCGCGGCCTGTGGGCCGGTCTGGACATCGACCCGGCGCTGATGAGCGGGCGGGAGGCGTGCGAGCGGCTCGCCGAGCGTGGCGTGCTCGCCAAGGACACCCACGGCTCCACCATCCGGCTCGCCCCGCCGCTGGTGATCACCGAGGAGGAGATCGACCTGGCGGTGGCCCGGCTCGCCGAGGTGCTGGCCGCCTGACCCGGCACCGGACAGCCCCCCCCCCCCCCCCCCGCGCGTTGATCATGAAGTTATTGCCCGCCGCGTCGGCGTGTCGTGGCAATAACTTCATGATCAACCGGGTTGGGGCGCGTTGGGGTTGGGGCGTTGGGGGGGCGTCAGGGGCGCGGTAGGCGCATCGCCATCGTGGGGGCCTCGGCCATCACCGAGGTGGGCGTGAACGGGGCACCCGTCGGCAGCTCCTCGGCCCGGCCGATCTGCACACCCGGGTACAGCTCCACCATGTCATTCTCGCCCAACACCCGGGACTGCTGCGGCGCCAGGGGGATCCGGTCCGACTCGTTCATCGAACCGGCCGGACGGATGCCGGAGCCGTTGGTGCTCACGTCGGTCACGATGACCTCGCCGACCCGCAGCTCGAAGCGGACGTGACCACGGCTGATCCACCGCCGGGCCTCGTCGTTGAGCCACTGCCCGAGCATGATCCCGCCGTCCTGCTCGGGAGCCCGACCAGCCACCACCGGCTGCTCCTCGCTCAGCACGAACCGTCGCCGGACCAGGCCGCCGACGCGCACCGCGAGCACCTCGGTACGTGGCCGGGGGCCGCCGTCACCAAGGCGTACCCCGTGTCGGGGGCAGGTCGGCACACCGTTGCGCAGCGCGGGCGGCGGCTGCCCGGCCGGGCTGCGGTCCGCACCCCCGGCCAGGTCGGCGAAGGCACCGCCCCCACCACCGCCGCCGAACAGCGCGCAACCCGACTCCGGGCAGCGCCACTGCCGGGCCAACAGCTTCGCCCCCGTCGGTGAGCGCTTGCCGGCGACCGGCGCGTGCCCGCCGCCGACATGCGCGATGAACACCGGCCCACCGGCGCCAGGCACCGGGGCGACCACCCGACCGGGCTGCTCGACCAGCCACGGGAACCGCCCGCGCAACCCGTCGAAGCGCACCCTGGTGAGCACCGGCAACCCGAGCAGGTCGGCCACCTCCAACATCCGGTCGCCCGGATTGTCGAGCACCTCGACCAGCCCGTCGTCGGCCCAGCGGCGAACCACCATCCGCTCGTTGGAGGTCAGGTCGGCGTCGGAGAGCAGCGCCCGGTGCACCACCGCGTAGACCTGGACGCTGTCCTCCTCCAACTCGCGGGAGAGCGCGTCGATGACCATGCCGAGCCGCAGCAGGCTGGCCGGCCGGCCGCCGTCGATGTCCTGATAGCGGATCACCTCGGCCAGGTCGAGCACCGCCCGGGCCAGTGACGGGTCCGTGCAGACCCGACCCTCGATGGCGTCCAAAACCTTGCTGATCTCGAATCTCATGCCGCGCTCCGGACGATGTCGTCAATCCGCCGGGCCAGCTCGATGTCCCGGTGGGTGACCCCACCGGCCGAGTACGTGACACAGCGGAAGGTCAGGGTCCGCCATCGGATGTCGATGTCGGGATGGTGGTCGAGCTCCTCGGCCACCGCCGCCACCCGGTCCACCACCGCGATGGCGTCCGGGAAACTGCCGAACTGGACGCTGCGACCGATGCCGGTCGGGTCACCCGACCAGTCGGACAACCCGCCCAGCTCTTCTCGCACCGCGTCCGCGGTGAGCAGGTCTGCCATGAGCAGACCCTACCGGTGGCGCGTCCGGCGAGCCGGACGCGCCACCGGTGGACGGCTCAACCTAGCCCTCCGTTCAGCCGCGCAGCGGCCGGCCCACCTCGTGCAGGTGACCGAGCGCCTGGCGGTACGACTCGACCAGCCCGGTCTCCGCGTACGAGATGCCCTGCTCCACGCAGTAGGCGCGGACGATCGGCTGGGCCCGGCGCAGGTTGGCCCGGGGCATGTTCGGGAACAGGTGGTGCTCGATCTGGTAGTTGAGCCCGCCCAGCGCGGTGTCCACCAGCCGGCTGCCCCGCACATTGCGGGAGGTCAACACCTGCTTGCGCAGGAAGTCCAGCTCGTCCTCGGCGGTCGGCATCGGCATGCCCTTGTGGTTCGGCGCGAACGCGCAGCCCATGTAGAGGCCCCACAGCGCCTGGTGCACGGCGGCGAAGAGCAGCGCCTTGCCCGGCGACATGACCGCCAACAGCAGCGCGACGTAGCCGACGGTGTGCGCGACGAGCAGCGCCGCCTCGACCGCCCGGTGTCGCATCGGGACGGTGTGCCGGCCGTCCGGCTCCCGGCCGATGATCGCCCGGATGCTCGCGACGTGCAGGCTCAGACCCTCCAGCAGCAGCATCGGAAAGAAGAAGTACGCCTGCCGCTGAGCCATCCAACGGCCGAACCCCCGGGTCTCCATCGCCTGCTCGGGCGTCCACACCAGGGCGCCCGCGCCGACGTCCGGGTCCTCGTCCTCGTGGTTCGGGTTGGCGTGGTGCCGGTTGTGCTTGTCCACCCACCAGCCGTAACTGAGACCGACCGCCAGGTTGCCGGCGAACAACCCGACCAGCTCGCTGGGACCGCGGCGACGGAACATCTGACGGTGCCCGGCGTCGTGCCCGAGGAACGCGACCTGCGTGGTGGCCACCGCCAGCACGGCCGCGAGCGGCAACTGCCACCAGGAGTCGCCGACCAGGAACACGGCGACCCAGCCGGCCACGAACGCACCGAGGGTGAGCACGATGCGGGTGACGTACCAGCCGGGGCGTCGCTCCAGCAGGCCCGCCTGGCTGATCCGTCGGGACAACTGTGCGTAGTCACTTCCTCGCCGTCGTACCGGCGGTTCCGCCACCGCTCCGAGCGCCATCGCTGCTCCCGTTCCGCTTGGGCCCGTGCCGGGTGGTTCGGGCTTATTGTCAAGTGTCCCGACAGCAGTAGCGCTGATTAACCCTGACAACCCCCGGATGGGGGGTAGTGCGAGCCCTACCCCCATTCAGCCGAGCCTAATCACCGCCGCCCGCAACCGGGCCAGGTCGCGTCGGCGCCGCTCGTAGGTCGCGGCGAGCCCGACCAACACCAGCCCGCCAACGGCCAGGTAGATCCACCGCGGCAGAAGGTCCCAACCGCGGGCCAGTTCGTGCAGCGCGAGCAGCCCGAGCGCGCCGCCGCCGAGCAGGACCGGCGCCTGCCAGCGGCGGGCCGCGCCGGCGAGGACCACACCCAACGCCGCCGTTCCGAGCAGCAGCCGTCGCCACGGCTGCGGATCCGGCCCGGCCAGCACCGACACCAGGCTCGGCAGCAGCGCCGCGACCAGCCCCGGTCCGAGAGCCGGCCAGCTGGTCAGCCCCGGCCTGGTCCGCAACGCCAGCAGGCCCGCGCCGATGGCGAGCGCGCGGCCGGCAGGGTGTACGCCTCCAACGCCGTCACCCCGCCGGCGGCCAGCAGCACCCACGCCCCAACGAGTTCGCTGCCGGCGGCGATGCCGGCGAACACCCACCGGCGTCCGGCCGGCACGCCCCGGCGCAGCAGCCGCAACGCCACGGCGACACCCCAGAGCACGCAGACGGTCGCGAGGTGACGCGCCACCTCGACGGCGAGCACGGCCGCCACCAGTGCCACCGCCTGAGCGGCAGCGTCCAGCACCCGCCCGACCCGCGCCGGCGGCCTCCGGCTGGTCGCGGCGCCGGACGCGACCGTCCGCGCCGGGTCTGTCAGGGCGGCGACGGCCAG
>NZ_JAEVHM010000153.1 GCF_016802865.1 Micromonospora parastrephiae
GGGTGGTTAGGAGGGGGCGGAGGGCTGCGACGATGGGGGCGTCGGCGGGGAGCCAGGTGACCGAGTCCAGCTCGTCGACGGTGAGCCAGCGCAACCCCTCGTGCTCCAGCGCCTGCGGCTCGTCGCCGTCGAGCAGGCGGGCCGCGTACACCTTGAGCACCGAGCGGCCGTGTGCCATTCGCACGTTGCGACCGACCCGGTCGCCGATCTCGACGCGTACGGCCAGTTCCTCGGCGCACTCCCGGATCAGCGCGTCGGTCTCGCCCTCCCCCGGCTCGACCTTCCCGCCGGGGAACTCCCACATGCCCGCCACCTCCGGTGGGGCGGAACGCGCACAGGCGAGCACCCGCCCATCCCGGATGATCGCCGCTCCGACGATCACCTTCAGGTCCCGTCGTTCGGTCTGCCCGCCGCCATTCGCCCGTTCGGTCCGCACGGGCGTCCAGGGTGCCAGATCAATCGGCGGTTTGGGTACCGGAACCGGCCGCTAGGCCAGCAGAACCCGGAAGTGTGGGCGTGGACACCCCTTCCGAGCGACGACAGACTAGAGGGCACCGACAAGACACGGGATGGCGGCGATTTGGCCACAAGCCGGCAACGGCGCTTGGGGGGTGCGGTGATGCGCGTGCTGTTCAACAGCCGAGCCAAGCACGACTACCTTTCCGACGCGTTGACCTTGCTATCTGGTTGGACGCGGGAAGGCGAGCAGATCCGACGGACGCTGGTGATCGACGATACCCAACACGCGGCGCTGACCGAACGGGTGAAGGTGGTCGCCGACGCGCTGCACCTGCGCCCTGAGATCAGCCGACGGTCCGACAGCACCCAGATTTGTGTCGGGCACGGCAACGGGGAGCCGCTGACCGAGGGCGAGGTCCTGCTGGCCGCCCGCATCGAGGACGCGTACCGGGCGGTCACCGAGTCCTGAATCTTTGCGTGGACTCTGAGGTTTTCCTGAAAAGCGCTGGGGTACCAATCTGTCGCGGGAGCGGACAAGCGTTCCTCAAACGACCAGACCCCCACACAGTGCTTTTCAGGAGCTGAGATGACTACGCCCACCCAGAATCGCGCTACCGACCACGGCGATCACGCTGGTCAGCACGACGTACGCCGCGTCCACCGCCACGGCGACGAGACGAAGCCGTCCTGGAAGACCAGCGAGCTTGCGATCTACGTACTCGCCGTCATCGGCGTGCTGATCGCGTCGAACGCGGTCGGCGACGGTGCCGCGAACAACGGTGCCGACTACTTCGCCGCCGACAAGGCGTGGTGGTACATCACTCTGCTGACCATCGGCTACCTGGTGAGCCGGGGGCTGGCCAAGGCTGGCAGCCGCAGCACCGACCACGACCCGCGCAGCGACCACTGACGTACCACCGGAGCCCCGCGCCTGCCCCCTCCCAACGGGGAGGCGCGGGGCTTCCGCATGTCGCGGGCTCACCGGTCGGCTACGCCGGCCCGGCACTGCTGTCCGAGGATTGGGCGCCGGCGGTGGCGGCGGGTCACCCGCTCACCCGGGAACAATCGGTGTCGGAGGTGCTCGCCGACCACCCGGTGGTGCAGTATCCGAGCGTGACCTCGATGGAGTTCAAACGGGACCGCACCCCGTCCGGCCGACCGGTGCCGAAGGGACCCTCCGGAAACACCTTCTCCGAGCCGGTCTGGCTACCCAGCAACACCACCACCCGGGTACGCGAGTTCGTCCGCGTCGCGACCGACGCGAACGCCCGATGAGACACGCCGAGTTCCGCCACCACCGGCTCGTCCAGGTGTACGACGCCGAGTGCACGTGGGGGCCGGACGACGACTTCTTCCAGTCGGTGGTCGACGAGACCCCGGCCGCCCGGGTGCTCGACCTCGGCTGCGGCACCGGACGGCTGACCGTTGCCCTCGCCGCCGCCGGCCACACCGTCACCGGCGTGGACCCGGCCGGCGCGTCCCTGGCCGCCGCCCGCGCCAAGCCGGGCGGCGAGCGGGTGACCTGGCTGGAGGGCACCTCGACGCTGCTGCCGGACCGTGCGTTCGACGTTGCGGTACTGACCAGCCACGTCGCGCAGTTCTTCGTCGACGACGCGGAGTGGGCGCGTACCCTCGGCGACCTGGCCCGGGCGCTCGTGCCCGGCGGCCGGCTGGTGTTCGACGCCCGCGACCCGGCGGACCGGCGCTGGGAGCGGTGGAACCCGGTGGATTCGCAGCGGCTGATCAGGCTGCCGGACGGCGGCGAGGTGCGGGCGTGGACCAGGGTCACCGGGGTACGTGACGGAGTGGTCGACTTCACCCACCACTACCACTTCGACGACGGCGAGGAGCTACTCAGCTCGGCGAGCCTGCGCTTTCGCACCGAGGCCGAGCTGCGCACCTCCCTGACCAGGGCGGGCTTCGTCGTGGATCGCATTCACGGGGGCTGGCGCGGCGAGCCCGTCGGCCGTGGCGACGGCGAGTTCGTGGTTCTCGCCCGCGCGGGCGCGCTGGCACCGGTTTCCTAGCCTGGATCGCATGGCGAACATCGCGTACGACCGCAAGGAGCAGGTCCAGCAGATCCAGAGTGGCCTGCTCGACGGTGAGCAGATCATCGCCGTCTACGACGCCGTCGGCACGGGCACCGGGTTCATCGGGCTGACCGACCGGCGCGTGATCATCCAGGACCGTTCGTTCGTCGGGAAGCGCTTCGCGATCACCAGCATCCCGTACTCGAAGATCACCAGCGTGAGCGTGGTCAGCAACAAGTCCTGGGGAGGTTCGTTCTTCTCCACCGGCGCCATCGCCATCCACGTGGGCACGCACACCTACGAGGTCGAGTTCCGTGGCGCGCAGAAGAGCCACCACGTGCACAACGTGATCTTGCACCACATCTCCTGACGCACGCCCCGCTGCGGGGTCCGGCCGGCGTAAATGCCTTGCCGGGCCCCAACCGACTCTGGTGTCCTCACTCGACAGCCGCACGAAGGGAGCAGCCGCCATGCCGAACACGACGAGGTACCCCGAACCCACCGTCATCCGACCTGAGGAATCGAGACTTCGTGAGCAGAACTGTTCCCCTGGCCGTGGCGCTGCTGCGCGCTACTGACCCCAACTCCGGAGGCCGCTGATGTCGGTCTTCGACGATCCCGGCCTGTTCGGCCGGCTGTGGGCCGCCGGATATGACGACGGCGGCACCAACCCCGACCCGGCGCCGGCCGTGGACTTCCTGGCCGACCTGGCCGACGGCGGTCCGGTCCTCGAACTGGCGATCGGCACCGGCCGCGTCGCGCTGCCGCTGGCCGAGCGCGGCCTCACCGTGCACGGCGTCGAGGCGTCCGAGGAGATGCTCGCGCAGATGCGGGCAAAACCCGGTGGCGACCAGATCCCGGTGGTCGTCGCCGACATGGCGGACGTACCGGTGAAGGGTGAGTTCCGGCTCGCGTACCTGGTCTTCAACACGCTGTTCAACCTGGTCGACGCCGAGCGGCAGGCGGATTGTTTCCGCAACGTCGCCCGGGTGCTGTCGCCGGGCGGGGCGTTCGTCATCGAGACGTTCGTGCCCGACCCGCGCAGCTTCGACTCGGACGAGCAGGTGCAGGTGCGTGAGGTCACCGAGGACTCAGCGACGATCCGACTGCACCGGTACGACCGGCCGGCGCAGCGGTTCATCCGGCAGACCATCACGTTCGACAGCGCGGGCGTACATCTGAAGCCGTTCGCCATGCGGTACGCCTGGCCGCACCAGATCGACGAGATGGCGCAGCGGGCCGGGCTCCGGCTCACCGAGCGGTACGCCGACTGGCACCGGCGACCGTTCCAGGCCGACAGCCCGTCGCACATCTCGGTCTACCGCGCCGAGTAACGGTTTGGTCGACTCGGGTTCCGGAAAGTCGGGGTGTCATCGCCACGACGACACCCCAACTTCAAGGAACCCGAGTCGATCACCGACGGCCGGCGTCCGCGAGGTCAGTGCCCGTCGCTGATCTGGACGTCGTCCGGCGCCGGCCTACCGCGCCCCGTCTCCACCAACGCCTTCAGACTCATCAGGAAGACCGCCCACTTGGTGCTGCACTCGTGCATGAGTTCGGTCGGCTCGCGCCAACCGACGTGCGTGAAATCAACGATCGTGTACTTACCCCGCTGGTCGAGACGCCAGTTGATCTCGGTGCCGATCCACTCGTCGGGACCGCCGACGACCCGCCACCGCACTCGGCCAGCGGGGTCCAGCTCAAGGATCTCCAGGTCGAACCCACCGTCGCCGCCGAACCGGACGGCCAACTGCCCGCCGACGTCACTCTTGCCGGTCGTGTCGACCGACCACCAGCCGGCGACGCCCTCCGGAGTCGCCACCGCTCGGTAGACGTCGTCGAGCGAAGCGACAACGCCGACCTGGTGCAGAATGTCGACCATTCTCATTCTCCTTCGTCGTTGTGACGGGTGCGCTCGATCGCCTCGGCGATGCGCTTGATCCGGCGGATACGGGCATCCCAGGTGGCGCCGACCGCCGACAACTGCGCGACCGCGCGGGCGAGCTGCGCCTCGTCGACCTGGTAGTGCCGCTCGCGGCCGGCCGGCTCGGCGTGAATGAGGCCGACCCGGTCGAGGACGGCCAGGTGCTTCGAGACCGCCTGGCGGGTCACGGGTAGCCGCCTGCTCAGCGACGTCGCGGTGCCCGGCCCGTCGGCGAGAAGAAGGTCGATCATCGTACGTCGGGTGGGGTCGCCGATCGCCGACCACAGCTCATCGTCGACGGTCGTGCTCATGCGGTGGCGACCAGCCGCGCGACGTACGTGCCCAGCCTGGGCATGTAGTGGTCCCAACCGTTCTCGTGGTCGCGGTACTGCTCCTCAAGGACAGCGATCTCCCAACCCATCTCGCGGAACCCGGTCTCGGTCATCCGAACGAGGGTCCCCGCCCCGCTGGGTGCCAGGTCGAAGGTGACGAGCAGCGCCTGCCCGCTCCGGTCCGGCTCCGTGAAGCACCACCGGAAGGAGAATCGCTTCGGCGGGTCGACCTCGACGACGGCGAGCGCGACGGTAGTCGTCTCGCCGGTGTCGGCGTTGCGCCACACCAACTCGCCGGGCGCGCCCGCCACCGACTCGAACCGTGCGTCGTCCGGCCACCACTCCCGCATGTGCTCGGGCTGGCTGACGACCTCGAAGACCACCTCGGGTGAAGCGTCGACGTGGATGTCGCGCTCAATGGTTCCCTGTTCCATGCTCACAACCTTTCGCAACCTTTGGTTGCACTGAACCTACGACAGCCCGCGCAATCGCGCAACCTTTAGTTGCGTGTCGCGGCCCGCGTCGTACCCGTGGCGCACAATGCCGCGTATGTCTGAGCCAACTCCGCAGCGGCACCACGCCATCGACTACGTCGAGCTCACGGTGACCGACCTCGCCGAGGCCAAGCGCTTCTACACCGACGCGTTCGGCTGGCAGTTCAACGACTACGGTCCGGGGTACGCCGGCATCCGCAGCCCGCACGGCGACTCCGCACCCGAGGTGGGCGGTCTCCGTCTGGACCAGGAGGTCCGCGTGGGCGGTCCGCTGGTGCTGCTCTACTCAAGCGACCTGGACCGGTCCGTGCAGGCCGTGAAGGACGCCGGCGGCCGGGTGACGAACGGGCCGTACGGGTTCCCGGGCGGGCGACGATTCCACTTCACCGACCCCAGCGGCAATGAGCTGGGTGTCTGGGCCGAGCAGTAACGGGACGCGGGGTGGTGCTCAGACCACTGATGGTCGCGGACAGTGACGGCCGACGGATTCTGGTGCATGATTCACAGATGGATGACGAGCTGCGCCTTGCCTGACCCCGCGGAGCACCGGAGTCGGAGCAACCGCCCACCGGGGACGATTCCGCCGGCCGGACCCAGCTTGACGGACGCGTGACCGGCAGCAGCGGGCGACACAGCTACGATCCTGAGGTGGTTGCGACCAGCGGTGTCACGGACGCAGAGCGGTTACGCCGCATCGAGGCGGTGACCGATGCGACGCTGTCCCGGCTCGACGTGGCCGACCTCTTTGACGAGTTGCTCGACCGGGTCCGCGAACTGCTGAACGTCGACACCGCCGCCATCCTGCTACTGGATGTACACGCTCGCCAACTCGTGGCCACCGCCGCGAAGGGGCTGGAGGAGGAGGTCCGGCGAGCCTTCCGGGTCTCGATCGGCCAGGGCTTCGCCGGCCGGATCGCCCTCACCCGCCGACCGGTGATCATCGAGCACGTCACCGCCAATCAGGTGGTCAACCCGGTCCTGTTGCAAACCGGGGTCAAGTCCCTGCTCGGTGTACCGGTCTTCTCGCGCGGCGAACTCATCGGCGTCCTGCACGTGGGGACCCTCACACCGCGCCGGTTCGCCCCGGACGAGGCCCGGCTCCTCGAACTGGTCGCCGACCGGATCGGCGTGGCCAGCCAGGCCCGGGCTCACAGCCTGGACCAGAACGCCGCCCTGGCCCTGCAACGGAGTTTGCTCCCCACCGAGTTGCCCAAGGCGCCGAATCTGGAAATGGCCGCCCGATACGTTCCCGGTCACGTCTCCGGCGTCGGCGGCGACTGGTACGACGTCTTCACCCTCCCCTCCGGGTGGCTGGGAGTGGTCATCGGTGACGTGTCGGGTCACGGGTTGCAGTCGGCGGTGGTGATGGGGCGGATTCGAAGTGCGCTGCGCGCATACGCCCTGATCTCGGACGACCCGGCGGAGGCGTTGACCCTCCTGGACCGGAAGGTCAATCATTTCGAGACCGGCAGCCTCAGCACCGCGCTGTACGCGATGATCTCCCCGGACGGCGCGACCGTCCGCATCTCCCTGGCCGGGCACCTGCGCCCCGTGCTGGCCCTGCCAGCGCAGCCCGCCGACCTGATCACCGCGCGGTCGACCCTCCGCTCGGCATCGGCTACCGGACGCCGCAGCGGCACACCACCGTGGTGGACTTTCCGCCCGGCGCCGTCCTGGTCGGCTACACCGACGGGCTCGTCGAACGCCGTGGCGAACTGATCGACACCGGCATCGCCCGTCTGACGTCCGCCGTTCCCCTCGCACCTCCCGACACCGTCTGCGCCGCCGTGATGGCGACCCTCGACACCGAGAACCCGAACGATGACGTCGCCGTGCTGGCCATTCGTCGAACAACCCCCGAACTCGCGGGAGGATGAGATCCCACGAGCTCGGTGCGACCGTGCGCGCCGCTATCGACTCGACTTCGGCCATGTCGTGGCACGCAGCACGCCGGTCAGCATCGGCAGGGTGAACTCGCCGCGGGCGGTCTCGGGTCTGCTCCCGAGGAAGGCGCGGATCCGGCCGAGCACGGCCTCCCGCTCCCGATCTGGCATGACCAGCATCCCTGCCCGCGTCGCGAGTGTCGCCACGAGGGAGTCGGCGGTGCGGCGCTGCCCGTGCGGGAACTCGACCTGCTCCGTCGAGCCGAATGTGGCGACCAGGCCAGTGCCCGGAACGAGCATGTCTTTCGTCGCCGCGCGCCAACTGCCCAACGTGTCACGTCGGCCGATGGCCGCGCCTCCGGCGACCCGTTCGAGTTCGGCAACCCAGTCGATCCGGTCGTCCATGACGTTCCACAGACCAGCCAGGATGCCTCCGGCCGCGAGAACTCTGGCGATCTCCGGCCCCGCGACGGCCATGTCGAACCAGTGCAGGGCGTTGCCGGCCAGCACGACATCGACGGACGCGTCCGGCAACGGGATCGCTTCGGCGCTACCCGACAGGGCGCGGACGGCCGGCAGCGCGCGGCGTAGCTCGGTGAGCATCGCCGGGTCGGGTTCGACCGCGATGACCTCCGCGCCCAGCGCGACAAGCGTTGCGGACAGCTTGCCGGTGCCGGCGCCAAGGTCGAGGACTCGCGGGCCGGGCGCGGGCTCAAGCGCCCAGCGCACCGCGGCCTGCGCGTAGTCCGGGCGGTGCTCGGCGTATGCAGCCGCCGCCGCTCCGAACGACGAGCTGAGCAGCGACCGTCCCTCCACGCGGTCACCCTACCGGCGCGCCGCCAAGAAGGCGGTCAGCCGGCGAGGCACGCGGTCCGACCTGCGGGACGCGTCGGATTCAGACGTTGAAGCGGAACTCCACCACGTCGCCGTCCTGCATCACGTACTCCTTGCCCTCGATGCGGACCTTGCCCGCCGCCTTGGCCGCCGCCATCGATCCGGCCGTGACCAGGTCGTCGTAGGAAACCACCTCGGCCTTGATGAAGCCGCGCTGGAAGTCGCTGTGGATGACACCCGCGGCCTCCGGTGCGGTGGCGCCGACCGGGACGGTCCAGGCGCGTGCTTCCTTGGGGCCGGCCGTGAGGTACGTCTGGAGCCCCAGGGTGCGGAAGCCGACCCGGACGAGCTGGTTGAGGCCCGGTTCGTTCTGCCCGATCGACTCCAGCAGCTCGCGGGCCTCCTCCTCGGGCAGGTCCACCAGCTCGGATTCGATCTTGGCGTCCATGAAGACGGCCTCGGCGGGGGCGACCAGGGCGCGCAGTTCGTCGAGGAACGTCTCGTTGGCCAGTTCGGCCTCGTCGACGTTGAAGACGTACAGGAAGGGCTTGGTGGTGAGCAGGTGCAGCTCGCGCAGGTGCTCCAGCTCGATCTTGGCGGCGGCGGCCCCCGAGTACAGGGTGGTGCCGCCGTCGAGCACCTCGATGGCGGCCTTCGCCGCGGCGACCGCGGCGGCCCGGTCCTTGCGGAGCTTGGCCTCCTTCTCCAACCGGGGCAGCGCCTTGTCCAGAGTCTGCAGGTCGGCGAGGATCAGCTCGGTGTTGATCGTCTCGATGTCGTCGGCCGGGGAGATCTTGCCGTCGACGTGCACCACGTTCGGGTCGGAGAAGGCCCGGACGACCTGGCAGATCGCCGAGGCGTCGCGAATGTTGGCCAGGAAGGCGTTGCCCCGGCCCTGCCCCTTCGACGCGCCGCGGACCAGGCCGGCGATGTCGACGAACGACACCGGGGCCGGCAGCACCTTCTGCGAGGAGAAGATCTCGGCCAGCTTGCCCAGCCGCTCGTCGGGCAGCCCGACCACGCCGACGTTGGGCTCGATGGTGGCGAACGGGTAGTTCGCCGCCAGCACGTCGTTCTTGGTCAACGCGTTGAAAAGCGTGCTCTTGCCGACGTTGGGCAGGCCGACGATGCCGATGGTGAGACTCACGACGGGCCAGCTTACGCCGGTGCGGACCGGCCCGGTCCAGGCGGCTCCGATTCGGCGGGCCAGGCGCCAGCGGTGGTCGCGCCTCGGCGGGTCCCGACGCTGGTGTCCCGTTGCTACCCTCGTCGATGTCGCGTGCGACGTTAGGGGGCGTTGTGGACCAGGTGACCGAATTCGACCGACTGTTCCAGCAGACCCGCCAGGCACTGGCGTCGATGCGGTCGACCGGTCAGGCCCCCGACGACGGCACGGGCGTCCAGCCGGCACGGGGCACCGGATCCGCGGCGGGCGGCCAGGTCGAGGTCGTGGCCGTCGGTCAACGCGTCGAGTCGGTGACGGTGGACCCGCGCGCCCTGCGGATGGGCGCCGAGATGCTCGGCGAGCAGATCACCCTGGCGGTCAACGCCGCGCTGGACGACCTGCGGCTCCAGGCCGGCGACGCGGTGGACGCGCCCGCGGTGGACCCGGTGGCGCTGGGCCAGCAGCTCGACGAGTTGCAGAACGAGTCGGTACGCAGCATGGCGGCGATGACCGATGCGCTCACCGACGCGGTGCGGCGCATCCAGCAGGCAGCGAGGTGATGGCGTGCGCGACGACCTCCAGGTGCACCCGCCCGCGCTGCGCCAGGGCGGCGGTCAGCTGTCCACGGTGGCCGAGCAGCTCGCCGCGCAGTGGGAGGCGCTGCGCGCGCGCACGGCCTCGATGGGCGACATCTTCGGTGACGACGACGTGGGCGGTCTGATCGGCATGTCGTACCAGGTGGCCGAGGAGATCGCGGCGGAGTGCCTCGGGTCGGTCGTCGACGGGCTGCGCGGCTTCGGTGACGGGTTGAGCCTGATGGCCGACCAGTACGACCTGGTCGAGCAGGACAACGACGCCCAGTTCACGACGATGAGCTGGTAGGCGGGTCGATGGGCATCATGCTGCCCGGCGAACTCGCCGGCCTGCTCAACGAGTTGGGCTACACCTGGCCGAAGTCGGACGAGACGAAGATGTTCGAGCTCGGCCAGATGTGGATGGAGATGGCCGACTCGCTGAACAACGCGGCGGCGGAGGGTACGGCGGCCGCGCAGCGGGTGCTGGACGGCAACCAGGGCGACGCGTTGACCGCGTTCCAGAAGCGCTGGGAGGCCGGCGGCTCGGCGATCTCGGTGCTCCGGGACGGTGGCACCGGTGCGCAGATGGTGGCCGCGACGCTCTTCGTGTGCGCGCTGATCGTCCTCGCCCTGAAGATCAACGTGATCGTCCAGCTGATCATCCTGCTGGTGCAGATCATCCAGGCGCTCGCGACGGCCGCGCCGACGTTCGGTGCCTCGCTGCTGGAGATCCCGGTCTTCAAGAAGCTCACCGACATCGTCCTCAACATGCTGATCGACCAGGCCATCGGGGTGGTGCTGGGATGACCTCTCCCCTGCCCGAGCTGTACATCGGCGTCGACGTCGAGGCGGACGGGCCGATCCCCGGGCCGTACAGCATGATCTCGCTGGGCATGGCCGTCGCCGGTCGCCCGGACCTGACGTTCTACACCGAGCTGCGTCCGATCTCCGACGAGTTCGTCCCGGCCGCGCTGGCCGTGTCGGGTCTGGACCGGGACCGCCTGCTCCGCGAGGCACCCACCGCGCAGGAGGCGATGTCGGCGGCGGCGGCCTGGGTCAACGGGTTGCGCCGGATCGGCCGGCCGGTCTTCCTCGCGGCACCCGCGGTCTGGGACGGCATGTTCGTGCACTGGTACTTCGTGCGCTTCGTCGGCCACAGCCCGTTCGGCGCCACCGGCTCCGGCGTCGACCTGCGCAGCTACTGGATGGGGCTGACCGGCAGCGAGTGGGTCCAGACCCGCAAGGGAAAGATCAAGCACGAGCTGGGTCTGCACGACGTGCCGCACACACACCATGCCGGCGAGGACGCCGCCGAGCTGGCGCAGGTCTTCGACGCGGTGCTGCGCCGCCGGCAGTCGGGCGAGCCGGCGTGACCGGTCGTCGACGGGACCTGCCGGACGGCGCCACGAGGGCTGCCCGGGGCATCGTGGCGCAGGCCGCCCGGAGCATGATGCGGCGGGCCGACGACGTGGCCGGCGAGACGGCCGAGGCGGCCACCACCCGGGCCGCCCGCCGGATCCCGCAGGGCTTCACCGAACGACAGTGGACCCGGTTCACCCGGGGCGCCCGGCAGACGCAACGGCAGGCCGGGCTGCCCGACGGGGACCTGGTCGCCCACGGCAGTCGGGTACGCGGCACCGCCCGCCCGGACTCCGACATCGACGTGGCGCTCATCGTCGACGACAAGACCTTCTTCGACCTGGCCGAACGCTCCCTGTCGCGGGCGCCGGACGGGACCCGGCTGCGCAAGACGATGCTGCGCCGGATCAACGAGAACGGTCAGCTCGCCAGCTTCGACCTGGGCACCGACTTCACCCACCTGCGGCGCGAACTGATGGACACGCACGTGCCGCACAAGGTGCAGTTCTCCGTGCTGCGCCGGGGCGGCAGGTTCGACAACGGCCCGTTCCTCCCGCTCGATTGAGCGGTTCCGCATCTGGCAAGGTGGCAGACGTGCAGACGACGTTGCAGTTCCTCATCATGGTCGACGGCCCGCTGACGGCGGCGGAACTGCTGGACCTGATCCGCACCCGGCTGCCCGACGCGGTGCCCTACCGGCGGGACTCGGTGGACGTCCGCGGCAACCTACTGGAGATCAACCCCAACGAGGACGCCGACCCGCAGCTCGCCGCCACCGACGAGGACGACTACCTGTACTTCCGGTGGCGGGTGGAGCTGACCCCGATGGACAAGACGGTCGACGAGGGGCACCAGATCGCCCTCGCCCGGGAGCTGCTGCGGGCGATCGAGGGGCCGCAGGCGCGGGCGACCGTGTGCGCCGCGTTCGAGGACCGGGTCTGACCCGCTCTCAGCCGAGCAGCCGGGGAGCGATGACGGTCTCCCGCACACTGCCGTCCGCGCCGCGACTCACCTCGTACGCCGAGACGCCCTCGCGGTCCGCGACTGCCTCGACCAGCCGGGTGCCCCGGTAGACCAGGCCGACGCCGTCGTCGGTGCAGTGGCTGGCCGGCAGCGTCCCCTCGCCGACCAGCTCGTGCATCAGCGGGCGCCGCTGGTCCTCGCTGTCGTAGTGCACGCCGTTGCCGTACGGCAGCCAGGCCAGCCCCTCGGTGAAGCCGCGCAGGCGGGGGCCGAAGCTGTCCGTGGCACCGCCCACGTGCCAGCAGATCGATCCGGCGGAGACGCCGGCCAGCACCACGCCGGCCTGCCAGCACTCGTGCAGAATCTCGTCGAGCCCGTGCACCCGCCACACGGCCACCAGGTTGGCCACGCTGCCGCCGCCGACCCAGATGACGTCCTGGGCGAGCAGGTGAGCACGGACGTCCTCGACGTTCGGCATGGGGAACAGCGCGAGGTGCGACAGCCGGAACCGGGTGTCGGCGAACGCGCCGTAGACGGCGGTCAGCGAGGTGGGCTGGTCGCCGACGGCCTGCCCGAGGTAGCACACCCGTGGCTGCGGACCGGCCTCGGCCAGCTCGGCCGCCAGCTCGAAGACCGGGCTGGGGCGCATGTCGAACGGACCCCGGTCGCCCCGGAGGAAGCCCATGCTGGTGGCGACGATGGTGGGTTCGCTGGCGGGCATCGGGCGTCCTTCCGTCGGGCTGGGCGGCGGCCTCCATCCTGCCGCAGTCGCCCCACGGACGATCACCGGTCCGCGCGGACGTGCCATTGCCGGCACGGCGCGTGGGGGGCTCAGTCAGGCCGCCGCTGGCGGGGCACCTCGACCTCGGGCGGCAGCTCGTCGAACGGTCGCTCGGTCGGCGGCAGGTGGGCCGCCGCGGCACGGGGCAGGATGAACCGGTCCGTGGCGGCGGGGCCGGCGGACACCGACTCGCGCAGCATCCAGCGCACCTCGTCGGCCGTCCAACCCAGCCCCGGCCGCGCGACGATCTCCCGGATGAGCCGCCGACCCACCGTCGTGTCGTCGTCGTAGAAGCGCATGCACCAGTGGTGCGTCCACATGCCGAGTGCCCGTAGACCCGCGTCGTCGAGCGAACGGACCAGTCGGCCGCAGGCGGTGTCGGAGAAGGGGCGCTCGGCGTCGGCGGCCCGGTCCCGTTCGATGGCGCCGACCGCCGCCGGTGCCACGGCCCGCATCCGGCGGTAGAAGGACTGCGCCACCGCGCGGGGCAGCGGCGGGAACGAGCCCTGTGTCGACGCCGCCACCCAACCCGCCACGCTCGCCATCGCCGCACCCCTTCTTGAGTTGGTGGCCGGACGTTACCCGGCACGACCGACACTTCCGGGCGGAAAACCCCCACCCCGCCCTCCCGTCCCTCGGTGATCAACG
>NZ_JAEVHM010000154.1 GCF_016802865.1 Micromonospora parastrephiae
GTGGGGTGGGTGGGTTAGTCGCGTTCGATTAGGTGGCCTACGACCGTTGGGCCGAGCATCACCGCGAAGCCGGAGCCGTCGCGACGCGGGTCCGCCGCGGGCAGCTCGACCGGGTCGCCGGTGCCGGTCGCGCCGACCGGACGCGGCCCCACCCAGGCGACCGCCACGTCCGTCTCACCCTTGAGGAAACGGTGCGCACGCACGCCACCGGTCGCCCGGCCCTTCGTCGGGTACGCCGTGAACGGCGTCACCTTGACCGTCGCCCCGGTCGAGGTCACCACCATCGGCTCGCCGTGACCCGGGTCGTCGGTGCGCACGCCCCGAAGAACACCACCTGCGCTCCGGCCGGCAGGTTGATACCGGCCATGCCACCACCCTTGAGCCCCTGTGGACGGACCAGCCCGGCGGGGAAACGCAGCAGCGACGCCTCCGAGGACACGAACGTCAACGTCTCGGCGCCGTCGGTCAGCCAGGTCGCCCCGACCACCTCGTCACCGTCGCGCAGACCGATCACCTCGAACTCGTCGGAACGCACCGGCCACTCCGGCGCGCAGATCTTCACCACGCCCTGCCGGGTGCCCAGCGCCAGCCCCGGGGATCCCTCCGCCGGTCCGCCGAGCGGGGCCAGACCGACCACAGTCTCCCCCGCCTGCAACGGCACCAGCTCGGCGGCGGACATGCCACCGCGCAACGACACCGTGCCGGCCTGCTCGGGCAGCACCGGCAACGGCAGGACGTCGACCTTGAACGCCCGACCGGCGCTGGTCAGCAACAGCACCCGACCGCGGGCGGTGGAGTGCACGATCGCGCGTACCGTGTCGTGCTTGACCCGGCCGTTGCGTCGGCGCCCCTCGGCGCTCTCCTCCGACTCGGCCGCGGTCCTGGCGACCAGCCCGGTCGCGGAGAGGATCACCTGGCACGGGTCGTCGGCCACCTCCAGCGGGCCGGCCGGCGCGGAAGCGGCCAGCACCTCCTTCAGGTCGCCGTCGACCAGCGTCGTACGCCGCTCGGTGCCGAACTGCTTGACCACCGCCGCCAGCTCGTCGGAGACCACCTTCCGGAGCACCCGCTCGTCGTCGAGGATCGTCGTCAACTCGGCGATCTCGGCGCGCAGTCGCTCCTGCTCGGCCTCCAGCTCGATCCGGTCGTACTTCGTCAACCGGCGCAGCGGAGTGTCCAGGATGTAGGTGGCCTGAATGTCGGAGAGGCCGAACCGGCTCATCAGCCCGTCCTTCGCGGCCTGCGCGTCGTCGCTGCCCCGAATCAACCGGACCACCTCGTCGATGTCCAGCAACGCGATCAGCAGACCGTCGACCAGGTGCAGCCGCTCCTGCCGCTTGCGTCGCCGGTACGACGTACGTCGGGTCACGACCTCGTAGCGGTGGGCCAGGAAGACCTCCAGCAGCGCCTTCAACCCGAGGGTGCGTGGCTGTCCGTCCACGAGGACCAGGTTGTTGACGCCGAACGACTGCTCCAGCGGGGTCAGCCGGTACAGGTCGGCGAGCAACGCCTGCGGGTTGACCCCGACCTTGCACTCGACGACCAGCCGGGTGCCGCTCTCCCGGTCGGTGAGGTCCTTGACGTCGGCGATACCGGTCAGCCGTTTGGTCTTGGTGACCTCGTTGGTGATCGCCGCGATGACCTTCTCCGCGCCGACGCCGTAGGGCAGCTCGACCACCGTGATCGCCTGGCGGCCCCGGCTGCCCTCGATCGGGCCGATCTCCACCTTGCCACGCATCCGCACCACGCCGCGCCCGGTCTCGTACGCCCGGCGCACCTCGTCCAGGCCGAGCAGCACGCCACCGGTGGGCAGATCGGGGCCGGGGACGAACTCCATGAGTTTGTCCAGAGTGGCGTCCGGGTGGTTGATCAGCCAGCGGGCCGCCTGGACGACCTCGCCGAGGTTGTGCGGGATCATGTTGGTGGCCATCCCGACCGCGATCCCGGACGCGCCGTTGACCAGCAGGTTGGGGAAGGCCGCCGGCAGCACGGTCGGCTGCGTCAGCGACCCGTCGTAGTTGGGCTCGACGTCGACGGTGTCCTCGCCCAGCTCGCCGACGAGCAGCATCGCCTCGCGGGACATCCGCGCCTCGGTGTAGCGCGAGGCGGCCGGACCGTCGTCGGGGCTGCCGAAGTTGCCGTGACCGTCGATCAGCGGGACGTTGAGCGAGAAGTCCTGCGCGAGGCGGACCATGGCGTCGTAGATGGCCGTGTCGCCGTGCGGGTGGTACTTACCCATGCAGTTGTGAACGACATAGCCCTCGGCGGCAAACGCGTGCTCATCACTGCCGACCTGGATGTCGTACGTGACGTCGGGCGAAACCGCCTCAACCGACGTGACCCGCAGGAACGAACTGCCGACCAACGCGTCGAGCCGAGCAGCGAGCGGTGAGCCAAGGCGGCGGAGTTTCTGGATCCAGCCGTCTCGTACCGCCCGCTCCAACTGGAACGACCGGTCCGCGAGCGGGACGCCATGGCGGTCCTTGCCATACCGCACCTTCGGCCCACCGCTCGCCGAGAGCGAGTCACGGAACGCCTGTCCGTCCTGGTCCCGGAACCACCCGCCGCCCTGATGCGCTGCAGTGAACTCCGCGATGACCGGACCGTAGGGCAGCCGGTCGTTGCCCTGCTTGCCGCTGTAGTCGTAGCCGATCTCGGCGACCCGCTGCAAGCCGTCGTGCTTGTATCCGATCCGTACCCAGGGCAGCAACAACCGGGCAAGGTCTGCGGCGTCCCGCCCGCTGACCGAGAGACCCAAGAGCGGGTTACCCGCGGAGGCGCGACCGCTGGTCCAGTGGTGCCCGTGCAGCCCCAGGTCGGCAAGCATGGCGTAGATCTGCCGCACCAGCACCTCGCTCGTGCTGACAAAGACGATCTCCCTGAAGCGCTTACGGACGTAGCCGTCCCCGTCGAAGAAGCCGGCGAGGAACGGCGCCCACGCCGAGCGGTTCGCGATGATGTCGCCCGGCACATACTTGTCCCGGCTGAGCGGACGTGTGGCCTCCAGCAGCCCCTCGTGCCGGCTGAAGGTCAGAATGTGCTGGTCGCGATGGAGGGGATTGCGCGCCTCGCGCTTACCTCGGGAGACGTTCAATCCATTGGCAATGGCCCAGCCGTGCGCGACATCCAGCGGCTCGACGTCACACATGTGGATCCGGACCCGACCGTCCGCCTCGCGAGACCGATGGGCAGGGAAGCCCTCAGCCACCAGCAGCCCGCGCACATAGTCGTAGACGTCACCTGCAGGCGTCGACACCGCATTGCGGCGACTGCCGTACGCCAATGCCAGTCGTCCCGGGAGATCCCGAGCCTCCGCCCATTCAACCGAAAAATCACTGGCGACCACGCGGAAGCGCTGGCCCGGCGTGACGAGCATCGTGTGCCCGTTGCTCCAGGTCACGCGCACGAGTTCGGAGGTCGGATTCCGATAAACAGCAGTCACCGGTACGGAGGCTCCGTCGCCGTCCAGCACGAGGTCCCCGACCTCGAACTCCTCAATGGCCCGCAAACCAGCGGGCGTCGAGACGAGTGTGCCGGCGACGAAGCAGTCGCCCACAATTCGGGCGGACTTGACGTGCCCACGATCCGGGCGGTAGCCCTGCTCGTACATGGACCACAGGATGCGGCGGTGCACGGGCTTGAGGCCGTCGCGGGCGTCGGGCAGGGCGCGGGAGTGGATGACCGAGAACGCGTACTCCAGGTAGGAGTCGGAGACCTCGGTGACCAGCGGGTTGTCGAAGACCCGCGCGCCGGCCTGGTCGAACGAGGAAAGGTCGACCTTGTTTTCCTTACGGCGTGCCATGACTCAGCTTTCCCCTCGGACGGAACCGGTGCTCATGCGTCGATCGCCTCGCGGTCGACCCGGTCGGCCGAGTCGATCAGCCAGTTGCGGCGCGGCTCGACCTTCTCGCCCATCAGGAGTTCGAGAATGCGCTCGGCGGCGTCCACGTCGTCGAGGGTGATCCGGCGGACGGCACGGGTGGCCGGGTTCATCGTGGTCTCCCACAGTTCGTCGGCGTCCATCTCACCGAGGCCCTTGAAGCGTGGGATGGGCGTGACGATCTGCTTACCGGCCTTCTCCAGCTTGCGGACCGTCGCCTCCATCTCGGCCTGGGTGTAGGTGTAGATGGTCTGCGGGTTACGCCCCTTCGTGGTGACCTTGTGCAGGGGCGGCATCGCGGCGTAGAGCCGACCGGCCTCGATCAGCGGCCGCATGTACCGGGCGAAGAGGGTGATGAGCAGCGTACGGATGTGCGCGCCGTCCACGTCGGCGTCAGCCATGATCAGCACTCGGCCGTAGCGCAGCGCCGCGAGGTCGAACGTACGCCCCGAACCGGCGCCGAGCACCTGGACGATGGCCGCGCACTCGGCATTGTCCAGAACCTGCTGGAGGTTGGCCTTCTGCACGTTGAGGATCTTGCCGCGGATCGGTAGCAACGCCTGGTATTCCGACGAGCGGGCCATCCGGCTCGTTCCGAGAGCGCTGTCGCCCTCCACGATGAACAGCTCGCTGCGGTCGATGCCGGTGGCGCGGCAGTCGACCAGCTTCGGTGGCATCGACGCACCCTCCAGGGCGGTCTTGCGCCGAGCGGCGTCCTTCTGCTGCTTCTGGGTGAGCCGCACCCGTGCCGCGTCGACGATCTTCTGAAGCACGACGCGCGCCTCGGCCTTGGTGCGCCGGTCGTCCAGCCACGCCTTGACGTGCGCGTCGACGAGGGTCTGGAGCACCTTGGTGATGCCGGTGGTGGACAGCTCGTCCTTGGTCTGCGAGGTGAACTGCGGCTCGGGGATGCGCACGTGCACCACGGCGGTCATGCCCTCCAGGACGTCGTCCAGGGTGGGCGGCTCCTCCTTGGCCTTGAGCAGGCCGCGGGTGTTGCGGACCGCGTCGGCGAGGGCGCGGACCAGGGCCCGCTCGAAGCCCTTGCGGTGGGTGCCGCCGTGCGCGTTGCGGATGGTGTTGGTGAAGCACTCGACGGTGCGCTCGTAGCCGGTGCCCCAACGGAACGCCACCTCGACCTCGGCGCGGCGCTGCACGTTGGACTGCATGACCCCGTTGGCGTCCGCGGCGTTCTCCCGGTACGTCCCCTCGCCGTTGACCAGCAGGATGCCGGAGACCGGCCGGTCGCCGGCCGGGGCGAGGAACTCCACCATGTCGCTGAGCCCGTTGGGGTAGTGGAACCGCTCCTCGGCGGGCGCCTCGCCGGTCAGGTCGCGCAGCAGGTACGTCACGCCGGGGACCAGGAACGCGGTGTTGCGCAGCTTCATCCGGACCGCGTCGACGTCGAGCGTCGCGCCGGTCTCGAAGTATCGGGCGTCGTGCCACCAGCGGATCGAGGTGCCGGTGCGCTGGCCCCGCTTCATCGCGCCGACCACCTGGAGCCCGGGGCCGGCGGTGAAGGGCGCGTCCGGCCCGTCGCCGTCGAAGATCCCGGGGACGCCGTGCCGGAACGACATCGCGTGGATCTTGCCGGCCCGGCGGACGGTCACGTCGAACCGGCGGGACAGCGCGTTGACCGCGGACGCGCCGACGCCGTGCAGGCCGCCGGAGGTCTTGTAGCCGGAGCCGCCGAACTTGCCGCCGGCGTGCAGCCGGGTGAGCACCAGCTCGACGCCGGAGATGCCGGACTTGGCGTGCACGTCGGTGGGGATGCCCCGGCCGTCGTCGTCGACCTGCACCGAGCCGTCGGCGTGCAGGATCACCTCGACGTGGCCGGCGTGACCGGCGACACCCTCGTCGGTGGAGTTGTCGAGGATCTCGTTGACGAGGTGACCCACGCCACGGCTGTCGGTGGAGCCGATGTACATGCCGGGCCGCTTGCGGACAGCGTCCAGCCCCTCAAGGTGGGTGAGGTCATCGGCCCCGTACAGGGTGTCAGGCTCTGCGGTCAACTGGTCGTACTCCCCGGTCTCGGCGGTGTGCTGCCGGTCGCCGGCGACATGAGCCGGCGTGGCGCGCCGCAGCGAGCCTAGCCCGAGGCTGGGACAACTCCCGGAGGACCTACGCGACCCGCCGCGCGGCAGCCCCCGGACGTGAGCCAGGAAACAGTCGGTCGGTGATCACGGGACCACGGAGAAGCACCCCCGCCGGTACGCTCATCGATGATCATGCCGGTGGAGCACGGGTTGACGCCGGATTCACACCGGTCCGGGTCGGGAGATCAGGAGGCGGTCGAGGTGGACGAGTCGACACGCGACGCCCTGCCGCGCGCCCTGGGTACGCGGGCGCGCCGGTGGCTGCTCGTCGGCACCCTGCTGGCAGGGCTGCTCTCCGCCGTGGCGCTGGTCGCGGCGGCGGCCCCCGCCGACCGGACGTTCGCCGCGCTCTCGGACACCGTGCAGAGCCTGATGTCGGTGCTGACGCCGCTCTTCGGCATCCTGCTGGTGCGTGATCTGCGGCGGGCACCCGGCGCCGTCGAGGTCGCTCCGACGGTGCTCGCGGTGGTCCTGCCGGCCGTCGTCATCGGCGTCGCCGGTGTGCTGATCTGCGCCGCGACGCTGGCTCTCACCCCGGCCGACCTGGCCGCCGAGCCGTGGCGGCACGCCGGGACGGTCGCGGTGGGCAGCGTGCTGGTGCAGATCGTCGCCGGCCTGGCCGGCACCGGACTGGGTCTGCTGCTGCGGTCGACGGTGGTCGCGTTTCTCGCCACGATCGTCCTGCCGTTGGGCCTGTTCGGGCTGCTGGGCGCCGTGGACGCTCTCCGTCCGGCGCAGCCGTGGCTCACCCCGTTCGGCAGCATCCGCAACCTGCTCTCCGGCGAGATGAGCGTGCTGCGGTGGGTGCAGTGGTTGTGCGTACTGCTGATCTGGGGTGTGGGTCTGAACGCGGTCGGCGTGGCCGTGCTGCGGCGTCGTGGGCGATCCGACCGGGCGGTCAGCGCGCCAGCAGACGGGGTCTCCTGAACTCGGTGTTGTCCACGGTCGCGTCCACGCGGGAGAGCGGGTCGGCCTCGGCGAGGTAGACGGCGACCTCCACCCAGATCCGGTATTCCCAGAGGTCGTCCAGTTCGGGGCGGAACGCGAACACACCGTCCACGATGAGCACCGCGTCCGGTGGCGCCTGGGTGACCGCGTCGGCGTGTGTGCGCTGGGTGAGCGGGTTTCGCTGGCAGAGCACGGGGGGCTGCTGGCAGGTGGACACCGAGCGGCGCACCGGGGCGGGCGTGTCTTTCACCGAACGATTCTGTTACGGGCCATTGACGCCCGTCGCACGGGGGTGATCTGATCGCGCCCTCAGAGAATCTTTCATCTTTCGATGGATGGGAGCCCCATGGCCAGGTTCCGCCGTTCCGCGCTCGCCGCGGCACTCACGATCGTCACGGCCGCACTGTCGACGGCCGTCGCGCTGCCCTCACCCGCCACCGCCGCGCTGCCCACCGCGGCGGTGGCGCTCGGCGACAGCTTCATCAGCGGTGAGGGCGCGGGGGCGTACACCCCGGTGGTCGACGTCAACGGGGTCACCCAGGGCTTCCCCGGCTGGACGGCACCGAACAACAACGCGTACTTCTGCCACCGGTCGGCGAACGCGTCGCTGAACCAGGCGAACCTCCCAGGCATCCAGAACCGGTTCAACCTGGCCTGCTCCGGCGGCCAGCCACACGACATCGCCAACGCCTCGCAGGCGCGCGCCAACGGCCGTACCGTGGCCGCGCAGCTCGACCAGCTCCGCGCCGTCGCGCAGACCCAGGACATCGACCTGGTGCTGATCGGCCTGGGCTCCAACAACAGCTCGTTCACCTTCGGCAGCGTCGCGGAGAAGTGCGCCAACCGGTTCATCGCCGACGCCTGGACCGGCTGGTGGGAATTCTGGGCGTACCTGAACGGGCCGGTCGAGCAGAAGCCGTGCAGCGACGCGGACCTGGCCACCGCCGCGCAGCTCGGCGCCGCGACCGCGGAGACCACCGCCGCCGTACGCCAGATCCTGACCACCCTCGACCAGGTGGACGCGGACGGGCAGCACCGGGTCGTGTTCCAGGACTACACCAACCCGCTGCCGTTGGACCTGAACCCGGCGTTCCACGAGGAGGACGGCCGGGACGACACCCGGGACAAGTTCCGCGACCTCGGCGCCGAGCGGTACGCGGCCGGCTGCCCGATCCACCGCGCCAGCCTCGCTCCCGGGCACCGCTTCTCCCAGGGCCTCGGCGGCATCGTGCAGTCCACCCGGGACACCCTGGCCGCCGAGTTCCCCACGGCCGACCTGGTCTACCTCAACGTGCAGCGGGCCTTCGACGGCG
The DNA here is from genome assembly GCF_016802865.1 of Micromonospora parastrephiae. Lineage (GTDB taxonomy): Bacteria > Actinomycetota > Actinomycetes > Mycobacteriales > Micromonosporaceae > Micromonospora > Micromonospora parastrephiae. The sequence goes on from NZ_JAEVHM010000154.1 coordinate 8,238, forward strand.
CGCGGCTCTGCGAGTCGACGACCAGCCCGACCGGCGCGCTGGCCACCCCGATCCGCCTGCAGGACGGCGCGAACGGAACCTTCGTCACCAGCCTCGCCGGCAAGGACAAGATCGCCATCCAGCGGATCGCGAACACCTGCGTCAGCTACTTCCAGACCTGCCAGGAGTCGTGGCACCCGAACGCCACCGGGCACCAGGTGCTCGGCCAGTGCCTGGCCGGCGCCACCGCCACCGCCGCCCGCGCGGTGGCGTGTGTCCGCGCCGGCAACGGGACGATCTCCGTCTCCTGACCGGAATCGTCACCGGAGGCCCCGCCACGCGGCGGGGCCTCCGTCGCGTCCGGGCCGCTTCGTCTACCCGCCGGTAACGTCGGGCCGTAAGCTGGGCCGATGAACGGGGAACCGGAATACGCGCAGGAATTCGTCGACGTCGACGGCGCCCGCCTCGGTGTGCAGGTGTACCGCGAGCCGGCCGGACCGGCGGGCGCCCCGGTGGTCGTCGTCTGGCCCGCGATGGGGGTACGCGCCCGCTACTACCGCCCCTTCGCCGCCGCGTTGCGCGCCGCCGGGCTGGCCGTGGTCGTCGCCGACCTGCGCGGCACCGGGACGAGCACCCCGGCGCCGAGCCGCGCCGACCGGCACGGCTACACCGAGTTGGCCGGCGACATCGGCGCCGTCCTGGCCGCCCTCAAGCCACGGTTGGACGGACGCACCCGACTGCTGCTCGGCCACTCACTCGGCGGGCAGGCCGCCCTGCTGCACCTCGCCCTGCACGGCGGTGACGAGGTGGACGGGTTGGCGCTGGTCGCGGTGGGCATCCCCTACTGGCGCACCTACCCTGGCCTGCGCGGCCTCGGCGTACTGCCGTACACCCAGGGGATCGCCGCCACCGCGGCGCTGCTCGGGGTCTGGCCGGGCTGGGGGTTCGGCGGCCGGCAGGCGCGCGGGGTCATCCGGAACTGGGCGCACACCGCCCGGACCGGCCGTTTCCCGCGCCTGGACGGTACGGACACCGAAGCGGCGGTACGCGCGGTGCGGACACCGGTGCTGGCGGTCAGCGTCGATCACGACCAGTACACCCCGCACGAGACCATGGACCACCTCTGCGCGAAGCTCACGGCGGCGCCGGTGACCCGGGAGCGGTACACGGTCGCGCAGGCCGGTGCGGCGCTGGACCACTTCACCTGGGTCCGCGCCAGCGCACCCCTGGCGGGGCGGATCGCCCGTTTCGCCAGCGGCCTGCCACCCCGCTGAGGCGTACCGGCCGGGCCGCGCGCCCGGCCGGCACGCTCACTCGTCCTGGTCCAGCGGCCTCAGCTCGCCGTCGCGCTCCACCCGGATCTCGGCGTGGTCCTTGCGCGGCGCGACCTCCGCCGTGTTCCGGTGCGGGTCGTTGTCGGGATGCATGAGCACCGCGTCCGTCTTGGGGGTCTTCTCCCGGTTCTCGTCCGGCTGCGACATTCCGTTCCCCTCTCCGTCAGCGTCGAACGGGATCTACCCGCAACCGCGCCGACGACTCCTGCCGGCGGGGGTGCGGCACCGCGATCCCCCGATGTCCCCGCCGTGCCGGTGCGGCGCGGATTCGCCGGCAGGCGACGGGGTTAGCTGCCCGAGCGGCGGGTAAGCCGCATCGCCCGACACGGCGGAAGGGGATCACATGTCCGAACGACACACCGCACTGCGCTCGATGCACGATCTGGGTCTGGCGGCCTGGTTCGGCGGCTCCCTCATGGGTGCCTTCGGCGTCAACGGCGCAGCGGCGAAAATCAACGACTCGACCCAGCGACTCCCGGTCGCCTCGGCCGGATGGTCGAAGTGGACCCCGGTCAACGCGGCCGCGATCGGCGCGCACCTGGCCGGAGCGGTCGGCGAACTGGTCACCGAGAGCCCACGGGTGGCGGCCCAACGTGGAGTCGGCCGGGCCAGTGCCATCAAAACGGCGTTGACGGTCAGCGCGCTCGCGGTCACCGCCTACAGCCGGTTGATCGGTATGCGGCTGGAGAAGGCGGGCGGTCCGCCGGTCAACGGCGCCACCGAACCCAACCACCAGACCCCGGCCAGCGTCGCCTCCTCGCAGCGGCAGATGAAGCTGCTCCAGTGGGCGATTCCAGCGCTGACCGGATCGCTGGTCGTGGTCACCGCGTACATGGGTGAGCAGCAGAAGCCCGGTCAGGTGCTGCGGGGAATCCTCAACCGCACCGGCGGCGGGATGCGCAGCGGCCCGATGAGCCTGGCCAAGGTGGGCATGGGCATCGGTGCCGGCAAGCGGCACATGGCCATGTCCGGACGCTGAGCGTCGGGCCGGCCGGGGTCCCGCCGGACCGTCGACGGCGGGGCGCTGGCCGGCCCTGCGCCCGCACGCTGTACGGCGTGCCGGGCGGGCGGGACCGGCCCGGCGACGGGCAATCCGTCCGCCGGTAGCGGCGGACCGACGAGCGAGGTGGCCATGACGGCACACGAGGGACGCAGCAGTGGCGGCGGTGACCGGCTGGAACCGGAGGCGGTCAATCCGTGGGGCACCGGCGACGGTTTCGACGCCGACGCACCGTGGGGCGCGGACGACGACTCGCCGATGGACGAGGGCAGCGAGGAGACGGCGGTGCCCGAGGGGCGGCGCGGTGAACGGCGCGCGGACGCCCCTGCCGGTCCGTCCGGTCCGGCCGGTCGACACGGCTTCGGTTCGGTCGAGCCCACCCGTACGACGATGGCCGGGCCGGGCGCGCCACCGGACCCGGCGCCCAGCGGTCGGACCTTCCCGGACGACGCGGACGTCAACGAGGGGACCCAGGACGCGCTGCGTACCCGGGGCCGGCGTTCCTGACCACCGCGCTGCCCGCGTGCCCCGTCGCGACGGGATGGCACGCGGGCAGCGAGCTGTCAGCCGGTCGGCGCGACCCGCGCGGCGACGGTCTGGCCGTCGACCGGTCGACGTGGTCCGGCCGGCACCCGCGAACCGGCGAGCATGGTCTCGGTGAGCACCTGCGCCAGCCCGGTGGCGTCGCGCTGGGCCTGGCCGGCACAGCAGTTGTTGAACAGCACGTGCAGGTCGTCGACCCGACCAGCCATCTCGGCCAGCCGCCCGGCCCAGTCCCGTAGTTCCGACTCGGCGTACGCGTAGCGGAACTTGTCCTGCTTGTCGCCGTCGCGCCACGCGTCGCTGTGACCGTGGAACCGGACGATCGCCGGCTCCGCGGTCAGCGCCAGGATCGGCGGCACCGACGACGGATGACCCTGCGGCATGTCGACGCAGACCAGCGAGAGGTCGTGCGCGCGCAGCAGGTCCAGAGTGGCCGCCTCCGCGGCACCGTCGAACCAGGACCCGTGCCGCAGCTCCACCGCCACCCGCCACGGCCGGCACCGCTGTGCCAACTCCACGATGCGGCGCTCGGCCGCGGCGCCGCGTACCAGCCACGGCGGGAACTGCAACAGCACCACGCCCAACTTGCCAGCGGCCGCGATCGGGTCCAGCGCCGCCCGGAACCGGTCCCACAGCTCGTCGTAGGCCTGCTCCGGCAGGTCGCGGCGGCGGATCCGGCTGGGGCCGCCGGCGGGCCGCAGGTCCCGGGGCAGCGCCGCGACCGGCGTCGGATGACCGGTGAAGAGGCTGAACGCCTTGACGTCGAAGGTGAAGTCCTCCGGCGTCGCGTCGACCCAGCCCTGGGTGGTCTCCGGCACGGGGACGGCGTAGTAGGAGGTGTCCACCTCGACCAGCGGGAACCGGCCGGCGTAGAAGGCCAGCCGGGCCGCCGGCGTGTTTGCCGAGCGCGGATACCAGCCGGATCGCAGCAATGTCTGGTCGGCCCAGGACGACGTGCCCACCTTGATCACACCCATGTCATTCAGTGGACAGTCCCGCGCGCCGATCGGCAACCGCTGGCGGCCCGCGCCGCGGTCGTGTCCGACACCGAAGTGTCGGTGCCCCGCCCTAGGCTGGCGCCGAACGGACTTCGGACGTAGGGGGCGACGACCATGACCAGCATCGAGCAGCTCACCGGGGAGCGGGCCGACCTGCTGCAGACGCTGCGCCGGCACCGGGGTTTCCTCCTGCAGACCGTCGACGGGCTGACCGACGAGCAGGCCGCCACCCGCAGCACCGTCAGCGAGTTGTGCCTCGGCGGCCTCATCAAGCACGTCGCCGGCGTCGAAAGGCGGTGGATGCTCTTCGCCGTGGGCGGCGCCGAGGAGATGCAGCGTGAGGAGATCGACTGGGTCGGTCAGTTCCGGATGGCGCCGGGCGAGACCCTGGCCGGGTTGGTCGAGCGTTTCCGGGAGGTGGCCGCGCACACCGATGAGCTGCTCGCCACGCTCGACCTCGACGCGGCGCACCCGCTGCCGCAGGCGCCCTGGTTCGAGCCGGGGGCGAGCTGGACGGTCCGCCGCGTGCTGCTGCACCTCATCGCCGAGACGTCCCAGCACGCCGGGCACGCCGACATCCTGCGTGAGGCGATCGACGGCACCAAGACCATGGGCTGAGCCGGCCCGCGTTCGGCGGGATCCCCCGCACCGCCCACCTCGCGCGTCACCTCCCGCCCTTTATCCGGGTCGGATGTGACGCCGCGCAGGTGGGCGGCGCTGAGGGACACGAGATGAACGCAGATCAGATGGACCGGGAGACCGCCGAGCGGCTGCTCGGCGCAGGCCCCCTCGACCCGTCGGCCGGGCCGCGTCCGGTCGTGCTGCTGCTGGCGGCGGTGCGCACCGCGCCGCGCCCCGGCGAGCTGGCTGGCGAGGACCTCGCCGTGCGGGGCTTCCGCCGCGCCCAGGTCACACCGGCAGCGCCCCGGCGGCCACACACGCTCGCCTGGTTCGGTGGCCGGACCGCCGTGACGGCTCTGGCGCTCACCGCCGTCGGCGGGGTGGCGCTGGCCGCGGCCACCGGCACGACGCCCCGGCCGCCGCAGCCGCCCGCGCCCACCGCACCAGCGTCCACAGATGCGCCCGCCGCGAGTCCATTGGTCACCGACAGCCGGCCCATCCCCACCACGCCCGCGACGTCGAGGCCGGTGCCGCCGACCTCGAACGCCGCCGGTCTGCCGGGTCTGTGCCGCGCGTACCGGGCCGCCACCAGGGAAAATCCCGGCCGGGCCCTGGACAGTCCGGCCTTCTCCGCCCTGATCACCGCTGCCGGCGGCCGCCAGCACGTCACCACCTACTGCAACCAACTTCCGACCGACAACCCGCCACCCCGCCCAACCGCCGACCCACC